>JAAXXA010000623.1 GCA_013334735.1 Bacteroidota bacterium | reverse complement strand
TCGCTTTATGCGAATCGCCTCCTCTTCTCCCCTATATCCCTATATACAACCTGTCATTCCGAGCGATAGCGAGGAATCTCTTAATAGCTATAACTTTTCAAATATTTATTCAATGTAAAAATGTTTTATAAAGCAGATACGGACGAAGAAACTTTTTCTTTATATCAATGTTTTGCATCGAATCTACTACAAGTTTTTTAAAATGTTCATTACGGTTTGCTTTACGAACAGCATAATTAATTAGTCCCGGATAATTGAAAAGTTTCTGCAACGTACTGCTTAGTTTCAATTCATTCCACATTCTGCGGTAAATCTCCTTATCGTATGTAACATTAAAAGCCTCATCAAATCTATTCATTTTAAAACAGAATTTTATATGATCGGCTGCAACTCTCCCACTGCGTATAGCATTTCCAATACCTTCGCCTGTAAAAGGATCTACAAGGGATGCAGCATCGCCGGCTAATAAAAAACGATCACCCGAAATTTTCATTTTCTTTGCCCCAAGTGGTATTCCCATTGCTTCAAATTTACCTATCTGGATAGCATTCTCAAATCGCGGGCTGATATTGGGATGTGTGTGTATGTATTTTTCAAGAATATTTTTGAGATTAACCTTCTTTTTCGACACATCGGATGCAAGCATTCCTATTCCCACATTTGCCATATTACCTGCCATTGGGAATATCCAGAGGTATCCGGGCAAAATGTCTTTATAAAAATGAAGTTCAATAAAATTTTCCTTATGAAAACCTGTTACATTTTCAAAATATCCACGCAATCCCAAACAAAGATGTTTTTTATTTTTAATTGTGGGAGAAAAATGTTTTGAAACTACTGAATTTATTCCGTCTGCGCCTACAATCATTTTTGTGCTGAATGATTCAGATTTTGTATTTATTGTTACACTTTCGTTGTCTGTTCTAACTTCAATTACTTCACAGTTTTCAAACAATTTAATGTTAGAATATTTTTTTAATCCGTTTACTAATATTTCATCAAAATATCGTCGTTTACATACATATCCTGATACGTTATCATTATTATCAAATGGTATCTCCAAACAGTTGTTATCAGGAGAATAAAAGCGCACACCCGACGAAGGGAGTTTTTTAACAATATTATCGAATGAAATTTTTATTTCGGGAGGAAGTAAATTTATTTGATTGATCACGTCTTTGCTTAATCCATCGCCACAAATTTTTTCTCTGGGAAATGCTACTTTATCTATTACGGCTATATTAAGCCCTGAATCTGCAAGCATCAAAGCGCAAGCGCTACCAGCTGGGCCGGCACCGATAATTAGAATATCAAAATTCTGTATTTTCACTTAGTGTTATGTTTAATGTGAGCTAACTAATCAATACCTAAAATCCGTCATGGCAAACTGAAAATTCGATATTTGGGTTTTATAATTCTTCTGTTTGATTAAGTTTTACTTCTATCTCATTTTTTCACAAATATACAAATCTTTTAAGAACGAGTATTATTCAAAAGCTTCTGTAAAATTAAGAAAAAAACCACCGCTATTTTCCAAAATGAAGTTTTATAAGAAATAGATAATACTCATTAAAATCAGAAGATTGTATATAAATTTAAACAACCTCTAAACATTGAAATTAAAATAAAGAAAGAAATGTTATCTTTGCTTATACTAAAACATGATAAACTTATTATTAATAATAGGAGAGCTACAAGCTTGCAACTTGTAGCTTGAGGCTTGTAGCTTGTAGCTTATGTTTTGTAACTTTTGCAAAATGGGAATATATTATAAAAAACAATTCGGGCAGTCATCAACAGTTGGGCTTTGGGAAATCACCGAAACCTTAGATTTTCTTTATAAAAATATTCTGCTTAACGAAGAAGAAATTAAATCATTCTCATATTTTAAAAATGAATTACGAAAACTTCACTGGTTAAGTTATAGAAATCTTTTAAAAGAAATAATTTCACCAAAAGACTACTCTCATGTGGTTTATGATGATAATGGGAAACCTTTTTTATCATGTAAATCTCATCATTTATCTGTTTCTCATTCAGGGAAGTTTTCTGCTGCAATAATCAGTAATAAATATCCGGTAGGAATTGATATCGAAAAGATACATCCGCGTATTGAAAAACTTGCTTGTAAATTTCTATCGGAAAAAGAACTTAGTGATATTGATAAAAATAATAAAACAGAAATGTTACAAGTTTACTGGGGCGCTAAAGAAGCGTTGTATAAACTTTATGGAATGAAAGAGCTTCTTTTTCCTGAAAACATTTTTATTAAACCTTTTGAGTATAATAATGCAGGCGAAATTGAAGGTGAAATCAATACAAAAAACTTTAGTAAAAAATATACTTTATTCTACGAAAGAATTGAAAATTATATGCTGGTGCATGTTACGGATGATGAGTTGGGAGTCCGCCTATGGCGGAGGAGTTAGGAGCTACTATTA
>JAAXXA010000091.1 GCA_013334735.1 Bacteroidota bacterium | reverse complement strand
GCCTTTTCTCCAGCTTCAAAATCAATCTTTTCTAGTGCTTGAAGTTGGAGAAAAGGCAATCTATATGACTGGCGAAAAAAGCTATTCGGGTTTTCTTATTGTCGCATTCGAAAATGGCAAAATTGGTAAAATCGCAATGAATAGCTATCATACAGAGCAAAACAGAAAAAAACTCAAGAATGCTTTTAATAATGAATCAAAATTGATTTTTATTGAACGAATTGATAATGATATTGATTTAGTTTCTTTAAGTAGCATTAATAAAGTTGTTTTATTTAACACAAGCCAAATTAATCCAGTTGAAAGTAGGAATACAAAGGGCGTGCAAGTCATGAAACAAAAAGACGGCAGTATAATGCTGACAGTAAAACGAGCAGAGCAAGCAAAACTTAACGACCATGAATATTATCGTAAGAGCGAATGTCTTAATGTTGTTGGATATTATTTGAAACAAGGTGATGAAATCTGAAAAAATAATCAATTAATGAAAAAGCCTAAAACCACACAAAACATTGTTAAGCACAAAACTGCTAAAAAAATTGTTTCAAATAATTCCGAATTTAAACTTTGTCAGAAGTGCTATGCCTAAAATATAGTATCTGCAAGTATTTGTTCTGTATGTGGACAACAAAATACAAACATAATCAATCTTAAAATGTACATAGTAACACCAAAAAAACACCTCGGACAGCATTTTCTGAAAGATGAAAATATTGCGCGAAAAGTAGTTTCGTCATTACAGCAAAATGCAAATGTTCTTGAAATAGGTCCGGGTACCGGTGTACTCACAAAATTCCTTATACAAATACCTGATATAAATTTACTGCTTGTAGAAATTGATAGGGATTCTGTTGCATATTTAAACACATCATATCCCGAGTTGAAAGGAAAAATTATTGAAAACGATTTCTTAAAAATGAAAATAGAAACACTATTTGACGGCAATTTTAGTGTTATTGGAAATTTCCCTTATAATATTTCTACACAAATTCTTTTTAAAATACTTGAACACAGGGACAAGGTAAACGAGGCCGTGGGCATGTTTCAGAAAGAAGTGGCGGTACGTATAGCATCTCATCCCGGCACAAAAGATTATGGAATATTAAGCGTTCTGCTTCAGGCATTTTATAATATCGAATATCTTTTTACGGTAAATGAAAACGTGTTTGTTCCACCTCCAAAAGTAAAATCGGCAGTTATACGCATAGTGCGTAATGATGTTGAGACGTTAGGTTGTGATGAAAAACTTTTTTTTGCTGTTGTTAAAACGGCATTTAACCAACGAAGAAAAATGTTAAGGAATGCATTGTCGTCATTCACTTTTAACAATAATGAAAATGTTTTATTGTTAATGACAAAAAGAGCGGAACAATTGAATGTACAGGATTTTATATTGCTTACACAGAATGTGATTTAACAAAATTTTTCTAAATAATAGGAAGTTACATACGAATTTATAATTTTGTAAGCGAAACACAAAACCGATGAAAACGGATAATGAAATTGTATTGAAGCTGTCAAAATCTTTGTTTTGGGATACTGATCCCAATACTATTGATTCGAACAAACATGCTTCTTTAATTGTTGAAAGGGTTTTATCAATGGGTACGTGGGAGGATTTTAAAAAAATAATTGCCTATTATAGCAAAGAAAGAGTTGCAATGTATGCTGCTCAATTGCGATATATGGACAAAATAGTTTTAGCTTTTTGTGTAACATATTTCAACATTCCTAAAGAAAATTTTAGATGCTATACACAGCGACAGTTGCACCCAACACATTGGGATTATTAAAAGAGTTAATGCAAAAACCTTATTTGCAAGGGTTTTGTTTGGTTGGAGGAACATCTTTATCGCTCCAGATAGGACACCGAATATCCGTTGATCTGGATATGTTTTCTACCGAACCATTTGAAACGGCAGAATTAAAATCACAATTAGCTGAGGATTTTCCTACATTACAAGTTGTAATGGAGCGCACAAACACATTAATTTGCATTATTAACGAGGTGAAAGTTGATTTTATCCGCTTTAAATATGGTTTTTTGTATCCAATAGTATTGGAAAATAATATCAGATTAGCCAGCATAAAAGATATTGCTTCAATGAAATTAGATGCTATATCAGGCAGAGGAAAGAAAAAGGATTTTTTTGATTTATATTTTTTATTACAACTATTTTCTTTACCCGAATTATTAGCTTTTTATCAAGCGAAATATCATCATACTACAATTTTTCATGTTATAAAAAGCATTAACTTTTTTGAAGACGCCGAAGAAGAAAACGACCCTATCGTACTTGATAAAAATTTAAATTGGGAAAAGGTTAAAAAAACAATTAATGAAAAAATTCAAAAGCTATGATTTTCTTTAGCAATCTGAATTAGCTACGATAAAAATGCATTATATATTATGATAAATTTCCGCTTTCTAAAAATAATAATAATTTTTCTACTTGTTGTTTTTACAAAACAAGTATATTGTACGTCTCCTCCTCCTTTTTTTGAAATGCAAGGGAAAAATAATTCACAAAGAAGCAAAGTCGTTATGGGTTTGTATCTTGGTGTAACTTCTTATTTTGGCGACCTTAATAATAATAGTCTGAGCATTCCTTTATACCGCCGTTATGGCGCTCAGATTTTTATTGAACGCGAGATGTATAAAAATATTCGTTTATCTACCGGGTTTTTTATAGGAAACATTTTCGGCGAAGAAAGAACAATACTACGCAACCTGAATTTTAAAACTACTCTCTTTGCTCCGCAATTTGGCGTATCGTATAAAATGTTTGATTTTTATCAGAAAAGATTCTCTGCATTTTTTTACGCCGGAATGGAATTATTTTTCTTTAGTTCATCAGGAAATTTATCAAATAATAAAGATGAAACCTATTTCTATTGGAGCGACGGCACTGTACGCAATCTTCCTGAAATTCCTGCTAACCTTGGTACAGCTTCGGTAATTTCTATCGATCCTTATTATGAAACCGATTATCGCAATTCGAATATTGATAATGTGGTAGATTACCCAAGAACTTCCTTCGCAATACCGGTAGGTTTATCGTTAGAAGCTAATTTAAACAGAGGCTTCGCGTTGAGAGCCGGCGCAATATATCATTACACATTCACGGATTATCTTGATAATATCACAACTAACAGTATTGGTAGCAGAAAAGGTAACTCTGCCACCGACAAATTTTTATTTTCGTATGTCGGTTTTGTTTATAATCTTCCGGTAGCTAAAATAAAACGTCCTTCTCTTAAAGGTTGTGGCTTCGAAAAGAATCAGATAGATCATAAAAAGGTAGCTAAATTAAGAGCAAAATAAAATTGTTTCTTTATTTTTCTTATATTTGAAGAAAAATAGGAGGCGTTTCTATGAAAAAAAATATATGCTCTTTTCTCTTGCTTTCAGCGTTATTTATTGCAAAAACAGTTTTTTCACAGGGTGTTATTATTCCTTCCGGAAATTCGCAGAATGATTTCCTTAAAACATACAAATTAGTACTCGAAAAGTCAGATCAGGATTTTCGTTTTCGTGGTAATATTGACAGCTTATTGTTCCCTAAATATGGCGAATACTCAGTGTATTGGGCAAAATCGGGTAATGATAAAGGTAGCTTTATTTTGGCGGATACAATTCCTGCCGCTTATTCATCAGTAACTTCAGTTCCTTATTCCGCATACAACTGGCAGGATGCAGAACATTATTCCATACAGTTTAAAAAAGCGCAAAAACCGGTAGCAATTTTCCGCAGCGCCATTAAACAAAACGATGTAAGTGTTTCGTGGGAATCCATGTATTTTAAAAATACCTTAGATACATATCTTTTCGATAATATGTATTATTTTGTAAACGAGCAAACCTTTGATACCGCTTATCTTCCATCTACAACCAAATTGCTGATATTCCCATCATTTACAGTTAATGGTAGTAATACAACTTTTTATATGGATAGCGTAATATCCTCTGCGCCTTACCTGAAAGCTAAAATAGATACATTTTTAAGTAAGGGCGGAACAATATACGCGGAAGGAAATGCTGTATATCTTATTGAAAAGCTTGGTTATCTTAGTCCCGGCGCTGTTGATTTTTCTGTTTTCACTAATGCGGATCCATTAACTAATCTTATTGAAATCAATGTCGCAAGCGCTGCAAATCCTATTTCTTTTTCCACAGATGCAACCGGAAATTATCTTTATACAACTTCTATACCCCATGTAAATACAGGTAACGCCGAAGTTGTAGCAAGTGTAACTATAAATTCCGATCCAGCCATTTTTGTTTTAATAGGTTCTCAGGCAAACGGGGGAAAAATTATTTGTAATCTCGGAATACCTACCGTTGGCGGTAACAGTGAAATACTCAACGGCAGCAGGCAATTGCAATGGACACTCAATACACTTTTGTATTCCTTCTCAAATAATATTGACGTCAGTCGTTCCATATATAATGACCTTCAAACTGGCATCAATGCCGGGAAAAATGCAATCGCTTATGATAAAGTCGATACATTTGAAGTAAGGGTAAAAATCAGAAATCTTTCTCCTGATGCGGTTTCTGGAATTAATATTACTGAAAATATTGGTAATTATTTTTCTTTTGTGGATGTTACAACATCAGGAATTATATTTTCTGTAAACGGAAATAATCTTGATTTTACAGGCATTTCAGTTCCCGCTCAATCTGAAATAAATATTATTTATCGCCTGAAAACACCTGCTGTAAATTCGCAGACACACAATGATATCGACAATTACATTGCATGGGGTACTTATATTAATACATCAGGAAGTTTGATAAAATATTCTGATAATGATTGTAATTATTCTTATAATAAATGGAATGCTTATGCTGACGTGATGTTTAGCGCTAATATAGTAGCTGACGCCGATCTGAACTGGAAAAATTTTCTCGGAATTTATTATCAGCCTTTCAAAGTATTTTTGACTTTAGGAAACAAGGAACGAACCCCTGCTATGGAAACAAAGTATGTTCAATACATACCCAAAGATGTTCCATTTTACTGGATTGACCATAGTTTGAACGTGCCTGTTCTTAAAACACCCGGAGGAAAATACGTGGATGTATTACACGGAAGCGATAGCCAGAATCTGCCTGATTTTGATATGAACAGCAACGGACATCCCGATGCTTGGCTTGATACGGCATCAATTTATCCAAAGGGATATACATTGGTTGAAGATTCCGTTTACTGGCAAAATCCATGGCACAAGCTTGCTACAGGCGATACAGTTCCTTATTTTGAAGATATCGACCATGATGGAATACGCGCTATAGACACTAATAATGATGGTATCCCTGAAGTTGAAGAACCGGGCGATAAAATAAAAGTGTGGAAAGTAACGTGGAACATTAATGAAGTTCCCGGGCTTCAGGTATTTGATCCGTATTGCTCTTATGAAATATGGGTTGATCCTCCCGACCTTGTAGGAATGGCTGCCGGTATAGGTTATGTAAACGGAACTGTAGCAGATTCGGTAACTAATATGTTTTATCCGTATTCTCCCGATATAAATAATCCAAACATTGCAGATACTTCGTGGACATATTGGATGGACAGGGATTCCACGGGAAATATAAAACAAATGCAATTGATTTATCAAAGAATGAACAATTACGAAGGTTATGCGTTTATTGATACTGCGGCGCAACATTACACTCTTCTGCCTACGGATAGTTGCGTAGGTACAGCGCCACATCCGCATAATGAATTTATTGCAGTTCTTTCAATGGGCGGTGAAGAAATAGATATGAATAATCCTACACCGCATCGCTCTAATTATTCTAACATTGATTACAAAACGATCTTTAATGAAGCAAAGAAAACACCTATCAGAACTACTTATACTTATTATGCGCCTCTTCCTAATCCTTTGCAGTTTGAATACCTCACAAATAATTTTATTATAAAAGATACATTGGGAAATACCTTGCAAACGCTTCCTGCCAAAGGAAAAGCTAACATTACTTTTGATGTGGATGCTTCAACTGAGTATTCATACTACTGGATACGAAATGCCGGACATGACGTCGGGTATAACGACCCTTCGCTTGCTGCCGAAGGAATTGATGCTCTTGGTGATGGTGTTTTCGGATATATGATTTATGATATTCCAAAAGGCTTTGCCGATTATAAAATTACTCTGCCATTAAAGTCCGACAGCACTTATGATATAAATTCAATTGTTCAGGTGGATGGACATAATTATCAGAAATGGCTTGATAATCCTCATACACAGGATTCAATCAGTATATGGGAAGACGATTTTCATTATCATATTCAGATTCCGCAATTGCTTATCCCTCCTGCTCTGTGTGATAAAAATTCTGATGGTATTGACGATTGGAAAGATGACCTTGGTGATCGTTTTCATTCGGTTACAGGTTATTTGCACGATGCTTTTATGGCAGGCGATGGAGAGGCATATCCTTCGGGAACAGCTCATGTGTATCCTCACAATGATGAAGGTATGGCAGGACAAGTGAACGAAGGCTGGTCGAGCGGAAATGATGTTACTTACGGTAGTGATTCATTTGATGATTTGGGAAAAGTTCATTTTACAATTAATGCCAATTATGAAGGCAAAGGAAAGGAAGGTCCTGTGGAAATCAGCAAGGGTGGCTGGCTTGTTGTAGAAGAAATTTTTGGCGGATCGCCCTGGGTTCTTTTTTCGCACACACTGTCAGCTTATGCAGAAGGGATGGATGTTTCATTAACTTCTTCCGCCAGCCCCACAGTTGTGAAATTTGGTATAGATACATGTTATATCAAACATACTATCAAAGACCTTAACGAACCTCATGAATTTGACGGAAATTTCGATCCTTACAGCGTATCTTATGGTTACGGAGATGTTACCGTTACTACTTATGCAGGAGGCAAAGATCCTTGCAGCCTCATTGCTCCCGCTTATACATTACCAGATATTGTTGATCCTGCTACTGATCATAAAACGCTTACACTTGTTCCTTTTGCGGATACATCAAATCCTGATCTTGTTAATTTTCCGCAAACAGTAAATGGTACATTTATCGAAGCAATGATAACCGTAGTAAATGGCACCGATGATAACTGGATAAATACTAATATTACTCCTGTTATCCCTGCTGAGCTTGGCAATACACATATAGTAATGAAATATGTTGCTTATCCCCGACCGCTTGTTCCGGCTGTTGCCGATCCTTCTACAGGAGCGGTTTTGCATTCAGGCGACCAGATAGGTTCGTTTACTACAGGATGGCGTTTTAATCAGCCCGATAATGAAGTACTGGTTAAAATGGGTGATACCCTTAACCTGCTGCAACCTACCCGCAGAGCTTATTTCATGTTTCTTATAAGTGTTGACGAAGCATTGGCCAAGGGAGTTTATTCTATAGGTTTTGATATGTCGGGAAAAAAGGTTCATTATACAGGCGTAAACAATGGCGTATTGGATTATTCGGTTCCTGATTTAAAGTTTAGCGTTGCGCAAAAAGGCTCTAAAAGCAGTGTTGTGGAATTTGAAAAACTTATTATCGGAAAAGGTGATCTCACAGATCTGACGGTTAATACAACACCTGATTTCAAAGGATTGCAAAATGTAAAATGGTCGGTAAATGATGTTAATCATACTAATTTTTCTGCCATGACAAATACCTTACCCGCTGTTTATAATCAGGGAAGCAACAAAGAAGTGATTGATATGAGTTCATTCACTAATTTCCCTTCTGTGGATACTTCTGCCATTTATCTACTTGAACAGGGACAGGTGAATACTTATGATGCCGGAGAAGCAGAAGAAGTTCCGATTACCACTTATGAGCAATTAAATTACACTTATTCCGATTCCGGCTATTATACAACTGACGGTGTTGTGAGCGTTATCCCTATCGGACCGAGAATTATTCTGAATAAATCAATTTATAGCGTAAACGCAAGATTGATGGGTGATAGCGATTCAATAATTATAAAACCTGACAGCAAATTGGATGTGGTAGCTTTGCTTACCGCATATAACGCGGGAAGTGATATTGCCAACAATACGCTGCTTGATATACGGCACAGCCCTACATTTTATGTGCTTGCAGACAGTCTGCCATCATATTGTGCATATACAAATCCTTTGGTTCACGCCAATTTGGGTTCTTTTGTACCGGGTCAACTTAAAAATTTCTATATACATTTCAGGCTTGATGAAAAAACCTGTGATTCTATTTTTAACCTTATAGATCTTATTTCTAATATTGATATAAGTTATAACGGACAATTTACATCAAAGCACTATGCTTACCCCGATACGTCAATACTGGTTTTCCCTGCTTCCGATCTGAAACTTACAAATATCAGTTCCGACAAGCAGGAAATAGAAAAAGGAGGGAAGTTGAATATTACAATAACCTCCACAAATGGCGCTATACCTGTTAAAAATTCGTGGTTAAGAGCATATTCAATTATAGCTTATGATACACTTTTAATTGCCGAAAAATATTATGATCTTTTACACGCTAACGAAACTGCTACATATACTTTTGCTTATACAGTTCCTGAAGATGCGTATTTGATTGTGATTTACTCTAAAATTGATTCGGAAGATTCTAT
>JAAXXA010000090.1 GCA_013334735.1 Bacteroidota bacterium | reverse complement strand
ATACCAATAGAAAGTAATCCTGAAGTATTTTGACCTATACCCCATGTAACACCTGAACCTTGACGACCTAGCCCTATTTGTTTATCACTGCCTGAAGTTAAAAATGCTCCATAGCCAGTATTACTAACATTAATACCTGCTATATCCCAAGGATCTGCTCCTACACCGAGTACAGTTCTCACTTTTGCGGTTCCGTTTACATCTAATTTAGCTCCCTGACTCGTTGCCCCGATACCAACATTAGCTGAATTATTATTATAAATATCATTACCACTCGTTGTCCATACGCTATTAATTGTATTTAAAGAAAGCGATAAACCGGTTCCTGCACTATAAGTTGCGGGTGTTGCCCATGTGGTAGCTGCTCCTGTTCCTCCTGATGTAAGAACCTGCCCGCTTGTGCCGGGTCCGTTGGAAGGCGCTGCAATATTTATCCATTTACTGCCACTCCAATAGTAGTAGCCGGGACCATTGCCATTGGTTGGCGATGTGCTGCTATACACTATTAAACTGGTAACACTTGTGCCTGTAAGCGGAAGATAAACGTCAACATCTGTTAAATTAACACGGGGAATTAAAAGTCCTTGTGTATCCGAACCTTCCCCAATTTCCAGAATAGCAGCGTCTTTAGCTGCACTGCCTGTGGTGTTTATTCCTACACCTTGCGAAAAACAGTAAAAAGCTAAAAATGAAAAGTGAAAAGTGAAAAATAAACTGAAAGAAAATAATAAAATTGATTTGATTTTTTTCATAGTTTTATTTAAGTTAAATTATCATAAATACTGATTAGTTCAGCAATATCAATTGGCACAAAACATTTAAACGCAAGCTAAACTAATTCTTCAAGCATTTGATAGCACTTACATTCGTCCATATTACCATGAAACAATTACTTGTCCGTTACCACCGGATCCGCCATTACAGCTGGTAGTAGAATAAGCGCCACCACCACCGCCACCGGGCGTACCACCATTACCGGCAGGACAACCATATCTTCCACCACCGCCTGATTCTCCGGGAGCACCATTTACACCGGAAGCTGCTCCTCCGGAACCGGCGCCCCCTTCTCCACCACTTGCACCACCACCGCCGGTTGCTGTATTTCCATTACCTGATGTTCCGGCAGAACTTCCCCCACCGGCTCCATTATTTGCATTTCCATCGCCGTTTGTGCCGGTTTGAGTTGTTCCTCCCGTACCACCTGCTCCTCCGGTAGTTGCCGCTCCTACAGCTCCTGCAGTACCAGAACCGCCACCACCGCCATAACTAAAACCGGAGCCCGGATTATGTCCTCCATTTCCTCCGCTTGAACCTGTAGCACCCAAACCGGGTCCACCGCCATAAGCACCGCCGCCGCCACCGGAAGCTATAAGAGTACCGAATGATGTACTGCCGCCACCACCGCCGCCACCGCCAGTGCCAGTTGTACCATTTCCTCCTGCTCTATATCCTGTTCCACCAAGTCCTGCTGTACCATTGCCAAGACCGGCACCACCACCTTGACCAATTATTACAATAATATTTGCGCCTGGAGTTACACCATAGTTAGAACTTGTAACATAAGCTCCTGCTCCTGCTCCTTCGGCATTAGTTCCACCGCCACCACCACCGGCTCCCCACATTTTTATAGAAACAGAAGAAATACATACCGGAACGGTAAAAGTTTGCTGACTACCTGTATAATTAAAAGTTTGACTTCCCGAAGAATATACATTAACTGTTACCGTAACACTTTCGCAGCTTGAATTTCCGCAGTTTGCGGTTTCCCATCTTGCATAATAAGTTGTTGTTGTTGTTGGCTTAGCAATAGTTAATGAAGCGCCTGTACCAGCTAAAGTACCCCCGCAGCTTACAGTGTACCATTTAAGTGTAGTGCCAGAGCCTCCTACAGCTGTAAGAGTAATATTGCCTCCTGCATTGGAACAGAAGTTATTTACATCAACATTTGCTGATGTTGGCGCTACAGGTAATGAATTTACAGTTACCGAAGCTGTTGTTGAATTATCCAAAGTGCATACACCACTTGTTAATTGAGCCTTGTAATAAGTTGTTGTTGTAAGATTAGGTGTTGTAAATGTTGCTGTTGTGCCACCGCTTCCACCCGATACATTTGCCCAACCGGAAGTTCCATCTGCTGATTGTTGCCACTGAATTGTACCTGCGCTGCCCGTCAGGGTTATTGTAGTGCTGCTGCCTGAACACAAAGTTGATGCGGTTGCGGTTGCAGTACCTCCCACAGTAACAGGATCAACTGCTACTGAAACTGTTGTTGAATACGCCGAATTACATACGCCACTAGTTATTTGAGCTCTGTAATAAGTTGTCGATGTAAGATCTGGTGTTGTGTATGTTGCTATTGTGCCACCGCTTCCGCCTGATACATTTGCCCAGCCGGAAGTTCCATTTGCTGATTGTTGCCATTGAATAGCACCTGTATTGCCCGTAAGGGTTATTGTAGTGCTGCTGCCAGAACATAATGTTGATAATGTTGCAGATGCAGTACCACCAACCGAAACAGGATTAACTGTTAATGTAGCCAAGCCATCGGAAGTTGTATTTGTACATGTTCCGTTGACGACACATCGGTATTTGTAACCATCCATACCTAACGGAGGATTTGTAATTGTTAAAGTAGCAGAAGTAACATTTGAATAAACACCGGCATTAGTAACATTATTCCAACTACTCACAAATTCCTGCCATTGATAGGTTAATCCTCCTGAAGCAGTAACTGTAAATGATACATTTCCGCTTCCGAGGCAAGTAGCCATTGAAGCCGGTTGCACAGTGATATTAGGCGCAGTAGAATTAACGGCAATTGGGTAATCAGCCGAAACAGTACCATTACCACAAGCATTTGTTCCTTGTACTGTAAGGTTACCCGAAGTAGCAGCTACTGAAAAATAAACAATAACAGCATTAGTAGAACCAACAATATAAGCTCCCGTACCTGAATAAGACCATATATAGTTAGTAGCTCTGTTTATAGCAGGTACCGAATATAAAACTGCATTCTGACCCGGACAAACAGCAGCTGTACCGCTAATACTTCCGGCGGCGACTGGCGCACTTGAACATAAACATGATAAAGGTTGCCATACGTTGCCGTAAAAAGCTTCGAAGCAATTAGTAGTAGTATTATAAATCTGAAGACCGGTAGCCGGCACACATGAACATTTAATAGCTATACTATCTCTTTGTAAAGTGCTTAAACGAGGTATCAGCATTCCCTGACCAGTAGCGTTTACATCAAGCATTGCTGAGTTATCGGCAGGATTACCAGTAATGTTTATTGCCACACCTCCGTTTTGAGCAAATAAGTGAAATGTGCACATTAACAAACTCAGTGTAATAAAAAGCATAAAACTGAAAAAGAAACAGGAAGCATACACCGAAAGTTTCAGAATAAAAGTTATTTTTCTTTTTTCCATAATTTTATTTTCTTTAGGTTGTATTTTATAAATATCTTTGACCATAGTAAATAATTATACAAAGATAGTGATAATTTTATAAAAATCAAACAAACAAAGCTTTATCAGATCAATTCGTATTAAATTTTAATTCATATTATCATTAAAAATGAATGATGTTAAAATGATATCCTGTTGTTTTTCTAAAAATTAAAATATATTACACGGATAAAAAATTGTTATGAATAAAATATTTTACGTTTAAAGTTATAAAAAAACTTTTTTTTATTATAACAATGGAAAATAAAATATAATATTGCAGTATAAATAAACATTATGTTACGATATATTGTTAATATTTTGATAATTTTAGTTATCTCCAGTAGTGTTTATGCACAGGACACATTGGTTTTACGTGGTAATTATTATGGGAAAAATATTTATGTGCTTAACCCCAATAG
The DNA here is from genome assembly GCA_013334735.1 of Bacteroidota bacterium. GTDB lineage: Bacteria > Bacteroidota > Bacteroidia > Bacteroidales > CG2-30-32-10 > JAAXXA01. The sequence goes on along the minus strand of JAAXXA010000090.1, from coordinate 4,730 downwards.
TGGTTCTGATACTTCTTTTTGTGTAAAAAAAGTATTGGTAAACAACCAGCAAAGTAAAGATGAACTACATTCAAATTCATTTGAAATAGATTTTTCGCTCCTTAACATTCCTATTGGAACAGAGGTAAACATTTTTATTTTTCATAATGCAGGATGCGCTCCCAAAGTTTTAAACACAGAAGTACTTCAAAACCAAAGCAAGTTAACTTTTGTTTCAAGCAAAGTTGAAAGAACAGGTAAGTTAAAATGGGTAGTTAAAGGGGAACCAAACGGGTTTTTTTCTATTGAACAATATCGTTGGAGAAAATGGATAACTATTGATACAGTAAATGTTAATGATAAAAAAACCATTTTTAGCATTGATGTTAAAGCACATTTCGGTGAAAATACATTCCGCATTATTTATACTGATTTAAAAGGAAATACCGTAACCTCAAAATCTGTAAAATACAATCCAACAACAGTAAAGGAAATATTTTTAACATCTTTGAAAGTAACTCAGGAAATTAATTTTTCAGGGGAAACTGCTTACGAAATTTTTGATGATAAAGGTAATTTATTACTGGATGGATATGATGCAAAAGTAAATATTACCGAACTTCCGAAAGGAAAATACTGGGTAAACTACGACAACAAAACAGAAATTGTATCAAAGAAGTAATATTTCTTAAAATTTCATCTTCCTTAGTATTGGTGCTACTTTAGCTGTAATACTCACCACCACAAGAGTCATACTGCCACCAAAAATTACCGAGGGTATCAATCCCATAATTTTAGCTGCAAGACCTGATTCAAAAGAACCAATTTCGTTTGACGATCCTATAAAAACACTGTTAATAGCCGCAACCCTGCCTCTCATATTATCGGGAGTGTAAATTTGAATAATAGTTTGACGGATAACATAACTTACATTGTCGAACATACCACTCATCATAAGCAGGAAAATTGACAAATAAATATTTTGGGAAATGGCAAATAAAATAATACATATTCCAAAACATGCAACACTATATAAAAGCTTTTTACCTGTTTTTTTTACGGGAGGATAGTATGCTAGGATTATAGACATAATAACTGCTCCAATTGCAGGCGCTGCTCTCAAAAACCCCAAGCCCTGAGGACCTGTATGCAGTATTTCAGCAGCAAATACGGGTAGCATTGCAACAGCTCCACCGAACAATACTGCAAACATATCCAACGATAATGAACCAAGTATTATCTGGTTCTTAGAAACGAATTTTATCCCTTTCGACAAGCTTTGTATTATCGATTCATTATTTTCATTAGGAGGAATAGCTTTGTTTTTAGTTCCTGAATATAACAAAATACCTATAGAAACAAGAATCATAACTGTAATATATGCTTTAGTAATTCCAAAGAAACCGTAAATAATACCTCCTAATGCCGGACCTGCAACAGCTGCAATATGCCAAGCAGTACTATTCCATGTAGAAGAATTAGGGTACAGTTTTCTTGGTACTATTTGCGAAACAAAAGCCATTTGAGCAGGATAAACTGTTGCTCTTGCAAAACCTGTTATTCCTACTACCAGATAGATAGGCAGCGTGCCAAAAGAATTTAAGACTTCTGTCAGGTTAAGGGTAAACATCATTAGTGCACATGCACATAAAAAATATAAAAAAACAGTAAATAAAATAATTTTTCGTCTGTTGAATATATCGGCAAAATGACCGGCAAACATAGCCATACACATAAAAGGAATAGCCTCTGCAAGGCCTATCAATCCTAAAGAAAAGGGGTCTTTTGTTATTTCATAAATTTGCCAGCCGACAATCAAAGCCTGCATTTGCGTTGCGAGAGTAGTTATAAAACGCGCTGAGAGGAAAAGCCTGAATTCTTTTATTTTAAGCGAGGCATAAGGATCGTGTTTTTCTTCAATAACTTCCATAGGCAAGGACTAGTTAGAGTCTGTCTGTAAACTCATCGTATTAAAATATATAGTGCAAATTTTAAAATGCAAAATCTAAAGTGCAAAATTCAAAAAACAGTATAAGCGTTGATAATTCTAAGTCTTATAAATTTACAATTTGCAATTTAACTTTTGCAATTTGCAATATTTTTATTTTTAGCGCCATTACGGACAAGGGCTAATTAGCAGGTGTACTTTCAATTAAAGGAGGAGTTATTTTTACACCATCATATTTAATTTCAATTCCGTTTTTAAAAGTTGTAATCAGAAATAATGACCCATCATAATTATTTTTGTACCATTCTCCTTCCTTCACTCCCATAACATAATAACCTTCTTCTCTAACTTTTCCATTGTCCCAGTAAAATATATGCTTACCATCAGGATTATCGTCAAAAAAGTTACCAACAAAATTAACATTTCCGTTATCAAAATAGTATGTCCATATTCCTTCGCGTCTTCCTTCTTTATATGAGCCTTCCATTCTAATATCTCCAAATTTATAAAACCAAAAACCTTCCTCTAGCCCATCAACATATTCACCTTTTACAATTACCGTCCCACTATCTGAATATTCCGTTGTTGTTCCATTTAGTAAACCGCCTGAATAGTTTTCTGTTCGCATAATAGTTCCATTATCGTAATACCATTTCCATTCACCATCTGGTTTTTCATTTTTTAAATAATTACCTGTTTGCTCTAATTTTTTATTTTTAAAATAAAATTTCCATAAACCTATTTTTGCTCCATTATCAAATGTTCCTTCGTCTTTAAGTTCTCCCGATTCATAATAATCCTTCCAAGGTCCCTGTTTTATCCCTTGTTCATCAATAATTCCGTTACCTATTTCCACACCATTTTTAAATATTTTAGAATTTATTATTTTCCCATCTTCTGAATATTCGCGTTTAACGCCTTCGGGAATATTATTCTTAAAACTTCCTATATATTTAATTTGCCCATTAGAATAATATTCGGTTTTAATATCCATTTTACCAACTTCCACGGCATCTTTTTGTATTTCTCCGTTAATATATTTTACTATATTTATTAAGTTTCCTTCAATATCATATTCTTTAAAATATCCTTCTTTAACACCGGCTTTATAATAATATTCAGATTGTAATTTTCCATTATCATAAAATTTAACCCATTTTCCGGTTTTTAAGCTATCATTATCAAACCTGTTAACTTTTTCTTTACCAATTAAATAACCTTTTTTATATTCATAAATAGTAATTATTTCTCCTGTAGGTGAATATTCACGAGCTATTCCTTGCTCTCTTCCTTTAATAAAATTTACTGACAATCTGAGTTTTTCATCAGGATAATAATAAGATGTAATTCCATCTTTTATATCATTTATGTAATTTTCTTTAATTATCTCTTTATCAGTATAAGTGGTTTTTATTCCATTTTTTTTACTTTTTGAATAATTTATTTCAAGAATAAGTTTTCCTTTTTCATTATAAAATTTCCATAAGCTGTCCAAATCAAAATTTTTTCTATTTCCTTCACTTTTTAATATTCCTGTTTGATAGTAAGTTCTCCAATAATTATCAGGCTTACCATTTATTAAAGTTCCCTCACTTGATTTATTACCATTTTCATATTTAAAAACAGTATATCCATTAGTTTTTAACGTATCCTGACAAAAACCAATTATACAATTAAAAAAAAGTAATATTAAAAGTGTGTATTTCATAAATATTAACTAAAATTAGTGCTTAAAGTTTGGAGTACTTAAAGTGCCTAAAGTTTAGATTTGTTTCCAAATATAATAAAGTTTAAGATAATTCAAGCATTCTCATTATAGATATTGTAGCTTTGTCAATTAATTTTTCTTCAATTTTAATTTCCGGACTTTCATTTTTCAAGCACAAGTACAATTTTTCTAAAGTGTTTTTTTTCATGTGATAGCAATCATTACATGAACAATTTTCTTCATTTGAAGCAATAATAAATTCTTTTTGAGGCGATTCTTTTTTCATCTGATGGATAACGCCTGTTTCTGTTGCAACTATATATTTTAAACTGCTATCATTTTTTGTAAAATTCAATAAAGCAGTTGTAGATCCAACAAAATCTGATATTTTAAGTATAGTAGCCTTACATTCGGGATGTGAAATTAATTTAGCATCATGATATTTTTGCTTTAATTTTATTATTTTTTCAACATTTAAAATATCGTGAACTTCGCATGTTCCATTCCAAAGCAACATATTTCTTCCTGTAATATTATTTACATAGGCTCCGAGATTTTTATCTGGATTAAAAATAAGTTTTTGTTCTTTTGGAAAACTTTCGACAATTTTAACAGCATTACTTGAAGTGCATATTATATCCGACATTGCTTTTATTTCAGCAGAACAATTTATATAAGATATTATTTTATGATCAGGATATTTATTTATAAAATTTTTAAATTCTTCCGGTTTACATGAATCAGCAAGAGAACATCCTGCAGTAATATCAGGCACAATAACTTTTTTATCAGGATTAAGAATTTTTGCTGTCTCTGCCATAAAATGAACTCCTGCAAATATTATTATTTTTGCTTTTGTATTTTTAGCCTGCTGTGCTAAAGCAAGACTATCTCCAATAAAATCAGCTATATCTTGTATTTCAGGAATTTGATAATAGTGAGCCAATAAAATTGCATTTTTTTCTTTTTTTAATTTATTAATTTCTTCAAAAATATTTGAATTAAAATATTCAACATATTCTTTTTTCTTTTTTAAAAACATATATATTATATATTTTATTATTATTATTATTAATTATAAATAGCAGTTAATGG
>JAAXXA010000622.1 GCA_013334735.1 Bacteroidota bacterium | reverse complement strand
GCCATTTTCTAAATCCAATTTTTCTATTTTAATAGTTTGGCCTTCTTTAACTTTGTATTGTTTGCCACCGGTTTTGATCACCGCAATCTTTGACATATTTTTTATTTACATCAATATAATCATTGCGTCTGTCTTCATTACACTCAATAAAACCTTGTATTAATTTATGATTAAATAATGTACATTTTTTTCCATTATTTCCATAAATATACCAAAGTCTATTTAATGCAGTCATTTGTTCTTCAGTCAATATTACTTTATCCATTATATTTTTATCCTTTTAAAGTTAAAAAAGTATCAGGATACCATTTGGAAACAATCTTTAAAGCTAATATTCCATTTAACTTATGTATTGCTTCACACCATTCTTTGTTATGATCCGGATGTGTTACTGGTAATCGAACAAATGCATTATGTGCTTTAGCTAATTGTTTTATAACTGTTTCGATTTCTTCGGGAAGATTACAAGTAGTAGATTTAAAAAGTTCTAATATTTCCATTTTATATCGACCATTTTGACTTTCATTACGAACATCATATGGACTACTTGGTAATGCTTTATCTAATAATTGTTGTAATGTCATTTTACTATTCATAATCTTACCAATCAATATTTATTATATATTCTCCAGCTTCAATCAAACCTTTTTTATACAAATCATTAGCTACCGCTTGAATGTTTGGATAAAAATTTCTTATCCAAAAGAAATTAATATTACTTTTATCTTTTTTCCATTCTTTTTCATCTTGTTCAGATTTGCCCCAATAATAAGGACATTTTTTAAGTTCTTCATCAGATGGATTTAATGGTGCATCTGGATCTCTATCTAACCAGACCTTGAATTTAACACCCATTTCTTCTTCATTATTAATAACTTCTGGAACACTATCATTCATTTCTTCTTCATACTTTTCTTTTTCATAGAATTCTTCGGGTATTATTATAGTATGAATACCTCTTGGTTTACAACCATCTTGTTGTTGAAAACAATAAGGTTTTTTATAAGTGTCAGATACTAGTTTATCCCAATCGGACATATCTATCATTTTTACAGTTTTATATATTTTTTTCATTATAACCCTTCTATATCCTTTTCAAATTCTTCAAATCCTGTCTTAGCTCCAAGTTTTTTCATTTCAATCAATATAGATTGTAATTCTGATTTGGTCATATCGGATCTTATAAACCAAAATTGTTTAACAAATGGGCTTTCAAAATAATGACGGTCTATTTGAAATACAACTAAAGGTTTAAAAATTATTGTACCATTTGTATGCAAATAATATGCACATGTTATTTTGTTATCTGTTTTCATATTTTCCTTAAATTGAATTTATATAATCATCAAATTTATTATTCATATATACAGTATCTATTACTGTAACATTATTTTGCTTTAGTATTTTTTTAATAGCATTATGTTTTTGATTCCAGCCATCACATAATCCTTTAACACTAAAACGTATTTTTTGTTCATATGGTTTTAAAAAAAATATTAAATCACTAAATGTTGTTATTATTCTTTTTGGTTTTTTCATTATACCATTTAATATATGCAATTACTGCTTTATAAACTGCTTCAAGTTTGGTTTTTTCAATAAATGTATAACAATCCCATGCACATAAAGTGCCATTTATAATAAAAGCAAAACCACCTTTATTACATACTGGAATTTTTTCACATTTTTCTACTACTGGCATTAACCATTCCCAAGATGAATTGTATTCTAAATCATCAATGGTTCCTGGTCTATCTTCTAAATAGTAATAACTTATTATAAATTGCTCAGAATCATTATATGGAAATTCCATAAATTCAGCAATTAATTTATTGCCTTCAAAAATTTCTTGATTTGTCATATCCCTTCAAATTCTCTCTTTAATTCAAGATATTTTGTATAACGATCCTTTAATTCTAAACTCTTTTTCGTACATATTTCAGATTGTTCTTTTTCAATTCTATCAGTATATTCTTTATCTGTTTCTTCAGTCATACGATAAATCTCATATACTGTATAATTAGAATCTCTACCTGGTTTTAAATATGTTACAATATAATCATCAGGCAATAATCCTTCTGGTAAATCAGATATTTTTAAACGTTGATATTCAAATAATATTTTTTCAAATATTTTTGTTTCAATTTTTAATTTTGATTTCATTATGATTTCTTACTTTTTGTTTTTAAACAATTTCTTAAATGTTTAATACGTTCTTCTAACTCTTTTACCTTTTTATCATATTCAGTTTTTAGAATATATTGAATACTATTATAAGAAACAGCTACATTATAACAAGTTAGATTTTCTGAATCAAGATTAATTATACCATCAACTATGTCATCTTTATCGTTTATTTCTATCCATATTGTTACAGGTATTTTTTCCATTTTATATAATCTCCAATGTTTTATTAATTCACAATGAATATGCTTCTTGTGGTGT
>JAAXXA010000089.1 GCA_013334735.1 Bacteroidota bacterium | reverse complement strand
CGAAATAATAAGTTAACTCTTGCATTTGAGAACATTGAGAGTGTAAATAAAGCTATTTCAAGTATAAAGATTTTATTAAAACCTTATCTGATAAGCGTTACGCCGCCTTTGTAGCTTTTTTCTCCAACTGTTATTATATAGTAATAAACACCGTCATCTAAATTTTTTCCGTTTTTTATGTTTTTCCCATCCCAGCATTTATGATTTGCATCTTTTTCAAAAATCTTTTTACCCCATCTGTTAAAAATTTCCATTTCATAACAATCCTCATATCCTTGTGTGGTTTTCAGCATAAAACATTCGTTAACATTATCATTATTTGGAGTAAATACATTTGGCGGAGGTAATGAAATAAGTTCAGAAAAGGTAGGCACGCTTATTTTAAAAGTATCGGTACAATTGTATTTGTATGCCACCATAGATATTTCAACATTATCTCCAAAATTAAAAATGTACGAAAAAGATGCATCAGCACTATTAAATCCGTTTGAAAGAATCCATTTTATACTTGATTCGGATTGGCTGGTATTTATAAAAGATGCATGAATTCCATCGCATTTTGGCTCGAACGAACTTGAAAATTCCGCTTTCAGATTTGCAACATTTACAACAACTGTATCCAAATAAAAGCAAGTAGCAAAAGATTTTTTAAGAATATAAGATGTTGTAATGGATGGATTTGCTTTAGGGTTTGAAATATCAGGATCGCCGAGTCCTGTTGCCGGAGTCCATGAATATGTAAAAAGTCCTGAATTATCAGCGTTTCCAATTTGAACACTATCCGACGGACATAAAAATTTATCTGATCCGGCATCTACTGTAAATTCAGGAGGAACAATTATTTCTATTTTTAACGTATCGGAACAGTCAACATCATAAGCAATTAAAGTAGCTGTATAATTTCCCTGTCCAGGATAATCATAAATTGGGTTTTCGATATTTGTAGTATCATCAGAAAGGGAATCAATACCAAAATCCCAGTGATAATGAGATGCTCCCAAACTTAAATTAGTGAATGTAACATTTTTATCACAAAGAACTGCCGGTATTGCAAAAGCAGAAACAACAGAAAGCTGACAATCTACAACATTAAATTGAAAATCTCTTTTTGTTTCGCCCATGTAAATCCCATTCCTATATTCTTCAACACAAACACCAACAACAAATCTTCCGAGCCCTCCTGGAATTCCTGTCAATAGACCGGTATGTGGATTTATTGATAAAGGATAAGCTCCTCCAATCATATTGTTAACCGAATATGATGGATTCCACGCTAAAGGAATGACGGGAGTATATAATTCCGGTTCCGGCATTGGATTTACAAAATCAGCGCCTTCATAGGGTGTGCATAATTTATATACCAATGAGTCTCCATCAGCATCTAAAGCAGAATGATTAATTGAAATTGGCAATCCCATACAAATAAAAACAGGAGGCCAGTTGGTAAAAACAGGGTTGCTGTTATTTCCGAAAGTTGAAGCATCAGGAATTGTTGCCATAAAAGTATCTCCGGTTTCACCGGGATCGAAAATATTTACGATTGATGCATTTCTGCAACACCTTTGGTATTCCAAGGTATATCCACCGGTAGCAGGAGGAAGATTTACCTGGAAAGTATAAGTGGATCTTTCAACACATACATCTGTAGGAATTGTTATTCCGCAATGATAGTTAATATCAGCTTCAACCACATTAGAGCCGGAAAATGGAATATCAAGAGACTGAACAAGAGTGCCCGACGCATTAAAAATTCCTACACTTGCAGGATTGTCATAAGCAGCTTGCCCCGTTAAACAATCACGGTAAATTGTTAATTTTATAAGATAATTATTATCACCCACATAAGTATAATTCATTTCACCACCAATAATATGAGTGGCATTTGCTTTAAACACAAAGTAAAAGCAAAGAGATAAAAATAATGTAATTCTGATTATTTTGTTTTTCATAAAAAAGTGAAGTTACTTTATACAAAAGTAGTTACAAATTTTAACAACCTATTAAAAGCAAAAAATGCACATTATTATTTCAAAAAACCATAATATGCTTTAATTCAATATCATACATTAATTTATTAAGAAAAAATCCAGATAAGCGTAATTATAGTTGAGAAAAAATCCAGATTAAATGGTAATAAAATTGAGAAAAAATCCAGATTAAAAGTTTTTTTTATATATACTTAAATATTAAATTTGCATAAAATAATAAAATAAGATATCAACAGCATTAATTTTAATTCAAAATTATCAATTTTAAAAACAAAAAACAATGGAAACAAAAAAAAGAATATTTCGAGTTACAAAAAGCATCGTGTATGCTTTTTTCACTATTCACTTTTCGCTTTTCACTTTAAACTGCTTTTCTCAGACAGGAGGAGCAGCAATTAACACTACCGGTTCAGCTGCTCATAACTCGGCGATGCTTGATGTAAGCAGTACTAACCAGGGGATAAGGATCCCGAGATTAGCTTTAACATCTGCTACATCTGCCAGTCCTATAAGTAGTCCCGCCAACAAGCTTATAGTTTATAACACCAATACTTCAATGACGGGTGGTAATGGAGCGGGTATCTATATTTATGACAGTACAGGTACAACTACCGGCAAATGGATATACCTGGCAGCACCTTCCAACGGACCAGGCACAAGTGGTCAGGTTTTAACATCAAGCGGTTCAGGAGCTCCAACGTGGATGGATCCTGCCGCGGGTACTGATGCTACCGCATGGCATATAACAGGTAATGCAAGTATTGATTCCTCTGCAAATTTTATAGGTACAACCGATGCATCGGGTTCACGCCCTTTAAGAATTAAAACAAGGAATACTGATAGAATGATTATTTCAAGTAACGGGAATGTAGGTATCGGTACGACTTCACCTAATGAGAAATTAGAAGTTGTTGGAAATATCATATCAAAAGGAACTTCATGGACTATCCATACCATTGCGGTGTATAACTGGTGGCGTGGCATAACTTACGGTAATGGGCTTTTTGTTGCTGTTGCCTTTACAGGTACAGGCAACCGTGTTATGACCTCACCTGACGGTATCAATTGGACTATCCGTACTAGTGCTACGGATAACAGCTGGCAATCTGTTACTTACGGCAACGGTCTCTTTGTGGCAGTATCTTACGATGGCGCCGGCAACCGCGTGATGACTTCTCCTGACGGTATCACGTGGACATCTCGTACGAGTGCGGCGGATAACGGCTGGCAAGGAGTCACCTACGGTAACGGACTATTCGTGGCGGTGGCTACTACCGGAAATGTGATGACCTCACCTGACGGCATCAATTGGACTATCCGCACAAGTGCGTCGGGTAATCAATGGTCTTCAGTAACATACGGCAACGGGCTTTTTGTTGCTGTGGCCTATAACGGTACTGGTAATCGTGTGATGACCTCTCCTGACGGTATCACGTGGACATCTCGTACCAGCGCGGCGGATAACAACTGGCAATCTATCATATACGGTAACGGACTTTTTGTTGCTGTGGCCAATACTGGTAGTGGTAACCGTGTTATGACCTCACCTAATGGTATCAACTGGACATCACGCACAAGTGCGGCAGATAATTTCTGGAACAGCGTTACTTACGGCAACGGTCTCTTTGTAGCGGTAGCTAACAACGGTACTGGCAATCGTGTTATGACCTCACCTGACGGCATCAATTGGACTATCCGCGCAAGCGCGGCGGATAATCAATGGTATGGCGTCACGTACGGCAATGGCATCTTCGTGGCGATATCTATAGATGGCAATGTAATGACCTCCGGTAAATCCGATTATATTCCTTTCTCAGCGAACAATACTTATCAAGGTGGGATGAACATTTTCGGCAACGTAGGCATCGGAAAAACCAATCCTCAAAAAGATCTCCAAATCCAGAATTCGGGTAATACTGCATGGGTCGATATTTCCAACTCAACAGCAGGCTCAAGTGGGGTGGATGGTCTTAACTTAATCCAAGCAAGCAATTTTAGTATTATTGAGAATGCCGAAAATGGGTATATGGAATTTAGAACCAACGGACAGTCTAGAATGAGAGTTAGTGCCACCGGAGGGTTGTCCTTAGGTAGCACCTTTTATTATACAGATCCAGGTGAAGGTTCAATGATAATAAAAAACAATGTTGGTATTGGAATGAATGCTCCAGCTTCATTATTACACTCTGCCGGACAAATTCGTACTGGCATTCCTTCAGGCGGATTAGGCGGGGCTTCAGCAACTACAGGATCCCTATTGCTTTATAATTCTACAAATACAAATACTGTAACTATTCAGCCGGGAACCACATCAACATCTTATACTCTTACCTTACCAGCCTCACAAGGAGCCTCTTCTACTAATTTACAAAATGATGGAGCCGGTAATTTAATCTGGGCGACTCCAGGAAGCACTCCAACATTAAAGATCAGCGATATTATGAACTCTTCTTCTAGATACACACCTACTAACGCTGGTAGTGGAAGCGCCGGTTTTCAAGCTACAGGAATGCATATAGATACTTACTCAACGGCTGGATCGTATGCTAAAGAGATGTTAGGCATAGTAAGTACGGGTAATGCAGATATGTTAACGGGGAGTCCCATTTTTTCCACTATGATAGTTGCTTTGGACGCTGTGGGAACATTATCGGGTTCTGCATTTTTCGGAATTGGATCAGTTCCGGTGGATGGGACAGGCCATAATTTTAATTTCAAACACGTAGGATTTAAAGTGGTTAAGGTTGCCGGAGCTTGTACTCTTTATGCCACGCAAGCAGATGGTACGACTGAACAATCAGCAGCATTATCAACAGATTTTTCAGGGGGGAGTGTATATGATTTGATAGTTAAATTGAACGGAACAACAAGCGCCAGTTATTATTGGAGAAAAAATGGAGGAGCTCTATCAGCCGTAACAACATTAACTGGAAATATGCCGACTACCGCTTATGAAAGATATATACAATGGTCGGTTTCTAATAACTCAACAGCAGCGAGATTCTATTTTAGTGTAGGTTCGTTTTCATATGAAAGATAGAAATATCTAAATACTTACAAATCTTTTTATACGCCAGTTTGTAGTGTTTTTAATTGCAAAAAAATTCATTCAACCCTTGATTCGCATAAATAATTTGAGTTTGCATACCGACTCAAATTATTTTATTAAATTTCCCAAGGATTCAGGGAGATAAAAAGTATTATTCAAATCAACGTAAACTGTTACTGAATTTAGTTTTATTGCTTTTCCATTTAAAAATGCAATATTTTTATAAGCGGGGATTTCTAATATTTTCTCATTATTGGTAACTTTCAGAATAATATCGTCTTTCTCCTGAACTACTTCGCTTTTCAATCCTTTAAATAAAATATTATGAGGTTGAAAATATTTTTCTGTAGAATCAGAAAGGTTAATATTACCTAACATTTTACACAAATATTTATTAACTGCATCACCTCGTATAATTCCCGTAGGTCGATCTTTATATGGATTGTAAACAGCCAAAAAAACATCTTCACCCGTATGACCTGTAGTTGTAAAACCAATATATGTTTTTGATGCTATAATTTTTGCAACCTCATCGCAAATGCCATATTTTCCTTTTAAAACAGAATTTTTAACTGAAACAAGTTCTGAAGGGCTTATCTCTCCATCGGTATAATATTTTTTAAAATAATATTTTATACTATCGTCGCTTGAGTTTTGCAATATTTTTTTACTAAAGCCTTCGGCTGTAAGCTTCCATTTCAATAAAGGATCTATTATTTGGCTTAATGTAAGTTCATCGTAAGATTTATTTGAATTTTTATTTCCAAGGCTAATTCCGCTATTACCATGATCGGGAAGAATTACCACAACAGTTTCTCCGCTACCGGAGTTAGTAAATTTTAAAACAGTTTCCACAGCTTTATTAAAAGCCAGAAACTCTGTAATGATACCTACAGGATCGTTAGAATGTGCAGCCCAATCAACTTTGCTGCCCTCAACCATCATGAAAAATCCTTTGTCATTATTTTTTGATAAAACAGATAAAGCTTTAGCTGTCATTTCTGAAAGTGAAGGTATTTTTAAAGGGTTTCTGTCAATATCAAAAGGCAAATCTTTTGCTCCAAACAATGCCCACACTTTATCGTTATCAGTAGATTTGAATCGCGAATAATCGTTAAAAATAGTATCCCATCCGTTATTTTTTAAATAATCTCTTTCATCTTGTTTAATAAATTTTTCACCACCTCCAAAAACCACATCAATATTATTATAAACCATTTGTTTGGATATTGCATCATAATCTCCCCTGCTGTATGAATGCGCTGAAAAATCTGCCGGAGTAGCATGAGGGAACTCACAAGTAAAAACCAAACCCGTTTTTTTTCCTGATAATTTAGCAGCTTCAAGTACGGTTAATAATGGTTGAAATTGTTTTTTAGGATTAATGTAAACTAAATCGTTAATTGAATCTTTTGGTGGATAGGTAGCAACAAAGCCGCTTTTAGATGCAACTCCCGTAGCATACCAGCTGGAAGTAGGCGCTGAATCACCGATAGGAACATTTGACGAATGTGTTTTTACCATTCCGCAATTAAGAGAATCGAAAGCAAGAGATTGTTTTGAGTTATCCAAATAATATTGGTACCACCTGGCAATAGAGAGAATACTCGTACTGGTTCCGTCAGGAATCATCACAATTACATTTTTTATTTTAGAATTTTTCTCATTTGTGTTTTGTGAAAACAGCATTTTACTTTCATAAATGCTCAAACAAAAAACAATAAGTATTAATATTTTTTTCATAAATATTTATAATTCGTCTGAATCAAGTGTTGAATAAATAATCTTACAATAAAAAAACTACAAAACGCAGTCATGGTGAGCTGTCACACTGAGCGAAGTCGAAGTGCGAACCATGACCACTAATCACCCTTCGACATTTCGACAGGCTCAATGCGGCGCTTCGCTCAGGGTGACTGGCTGATAATTATTTCCCCTAATTCAATCCAACGATTTGTTTTATCTTCAATAAGCGCTGTTATTTCCATCATTTTGTTTGATACTTCATGCGCCTTTTCATGATTAAGTAAACCTGAAACAAGCGATTCTTCTAAGGTTTTTAATTCTATTTCGAGTTGTTCAATTTCCGGAGTCAGTTGTTCAAGTTCTTTTTGTTCTTTATACGAAAGCTTCTTAGGCTTATTATTGACAGGGGTTATAGTATTTTTGTCGTTTTTCTTTTCCTGTTTTTCAGGAGTTTTCAATTGTCTTTCCTTTTCCTGAATATGAAACCTGTACTCCGAATAATTTCCGGGAAAATCCGTAACAATGCCATTACCTTCAAATACAAACAAATGATCAACAATCTTATTCATAAAATAACGATCGTGTGAAACAATGATAACACAGCCTTTAAAATTTTGCAGATATTCTTCAAGAACATTTAAAGTGAGAATATCAAGGTCGTTTGTCGGTTCATCCAATATCAGAAAATTGGGGTTTTTCATGAGCACCGTTGCAAGATAAAGTCGGCGTTTTTCACCTCCGCTCAATTTATAAACATACGAATATTGGACTTCCGGTGGGAATAAAAAATAATTCAAAAACTGCGAAACGCCCATTTCTACTCCATTTCCAACAAAAACCACTTCGGCAATTTCACGGGCAACATCTATCACTTTCATGTTTTCGTCAAAGCTCATTCCCGCCTGAGAATAGTGCGCAAAGTTAATTGTTGCGCCAACTTCAATACTCCCTGAATCGGGTATAACACTCCCCGTTATCATATTTAATAAAGTGGATTTTCCGGTACCGTTGTTACCAATAATACCTACTTTTTCGTAACGAATAAAACTATATGAAAAGTCTTTAACAATTGGAATTGATCCAAAACTTTTATTCAAATTTTCGATGTCAATTATTTTATTACCCAAGCGTTTACCCTTAACATTAAGCTTAACCAACTTTTCTTGTCCTCTTCCTACAGCATCATTTTTAAGTTGGTAAAAAGCATCTATACGGGCTTTCGATTTAGTTGTCCGGGCTTTTGGTTGTCGCCTTATCCATTCCAATTCTTTACGAAGAAGATTTCGGGCTTTTTCGACATTTACATTATCGTTCATTAACCGCTCTTCTCTTTTTTCGAGAAAACGTGTATAGTTACCTTGATAATAGAATAACTGCTTGTTTTCAATTTCAATAACTTCGTTACAAACCCTGTCTAAAAAATACCTGTCGTGTGTAACCATTAATAAAGTAACAGATGATTTTTTAAGATATTCTTCAAGCCAATCAATCATTTCCAGATCAAGATGGTTTGTAGGTTCATCAAGTATAAGCAAATCGGCGTTTTTTATTAAAACATTTGCCAGACCTATTCTTTTGCGCTGTCCACCTGAAAGTTCTCCGATTTTTTGATTAAAATCAGTGATTTTCAATTTACCTAAAATCTGTTTTATTTTAGCTTCATAATCCCATGCGCTTAAAGCGTCCATTTTTTCGGTAGCTTGCTGCAAACGACTTCTATCATCTGATACAAGGCTGTTTTCGTATTCGCCTATTACATGCATCATTTCGCCCGATGATAAAAAAACCTGTTCCATCACAGTATTATTTTCATCGAAAACCGGATCCAGATCGGAAGAGC
>JAAXXA010000621.1 GCA_013334735.1 Bacteroidota bacterium | reverse complement strand
CTTATCAGCATCTTTTAAAATGTCTTAGCGTTTACGATTTTTTGTCAGATAAAGAAATCTATATTTTACTTATTAAGCCATTTTGTCACATATTCCCTAATGGCATAAGCTTTGACAATGCCCCTACCTCAAACTAAAAATATTAATATTATGCAAAAAGGCACTATAAACGTTCAAACAGAAAACATTTTCCCTATCATCAAAAAATTTCTCTATTCTGATCATGAGATTTTTTTACGCGAGTTAATATCAAACGCTGTTGATGCGACACAAAAATTAAAAACAATTTCTACTGCAGGCGATTTTGCAGGCGAAGTTGGGGATACACACATAGAAGTTTTTCTTGATAAAAAGAAAAAAACTCTTACTGTAAAAGATCGCGGTATTGGTATGACAACTGAAGAAGTTGAAAAATTTATCAACCAAATAGCATTTTCCAGCGCAGAAGAATTTATCGAAAAGTATAAATCGCAAAGTGAAGCCAATCCAATTATTGGACATTTCGGACTTGGTTTTTATTCATCTTTCATGGTTGCCGATAAAGTTGAAATAATAACAAAAACTTATAAAAAAGGTCCGGGAACAAAAGCTGTAAAATGGGAATGTGATGGTAGTCCTAATTATACCATGTCGGAAAGCGACAAAAAAGACAGAGGTACTGAAATTACTCTTTTTATCAGCGAGGAATCAAATGAGTTTCTTGAAGAGCAAAGAATTCTTACTTTACTAAAAAAATATTGCAAATTTTTACCTGTAGAAATTATTTTTGGTACGGAAAAAACTTACGAACCTACCGGAGAAAAAGACAAAGATGGTCACGACAAAACCAAAGAAGTTGAAAAACCACGTATTATTAATAATCCTAATCCTTTGTGGAATCAAAAACCTGTTGACCTTAAAGATGAAGATTACAAAAATTTCTATAGAGAATTATATCCTATGAATTTTGAAGAACCGCTTTTCAATATTCATCTTAATGTTGACTACCCTTTTACACTTACCGGTATCCTTTACTTTCCGAAGGTTAAAAAAACTTTTGAAGTTCAACGCGACAAAATTCAGTTGTATTGCAATCAGGTTTTTGTAACTGATTCCGTAGAAGGTATAGTACCTGACTTTTTAACATTATTACACGGAGTTATTGATTCACCTGACATTCCGCTAAATGTTTCGAGAAGTTATTTGCAAAGCGATCCTAATGTTAAAAAGATTTCCGCTCATATTACCAAAAAAGTCGCTGATAAATTAGAAGAACTTTTTAAAAATAGTCGCGCTGACTTTGAAGCAAAGTGGGACGACATAAAGATTTTTATTGAGTATGGAATGGTATCTGAAGAAAAATTTAACGAACGCGCAGAAAAATTTTGTCTGTTAAAAAATGATGAAGGAAAATTCTTTACTCTCGATGAATACAAAGAGCATGTAAAAGCGCTTCAAACAGATAAAGATAAAAATGTTGTTTATTTATATTCTACAAATTCAGAAGAACAGCATAGCTTTATCAGCGCTGCAAAAGAACGCGGTTATGATGTACTGTTGATGGATACTGTGCTCGACAGTCATTTTATAAATTTAATGGAACGTAAGTTAGAAAAAACAAGGTTTACACGTGTTGATGCAGACACAATAGACAAGCTCATTCCTAAAGATGATGAACTTCCTTCAAAGCTCAACGATGACCAGAAAAACTTGTTAAAACCTGTAATTGAAAGCCAAATTAACAAAGAAAAATTTATAGTACAGTTTGAAAGTCTCAGCGAAAGCGAACAACCTATGATAATTACTCAGCCCGAGTTTATGCGTAGAATGCGCGATATGTCTGCAATGGGAGGGAATAATTATTTTGGAGCAATGCCCGAACAATATAACCTTGTAGTTAACTGCAATCACCCTCTTGTAAGCAAAATACTCGAAGAAAAAGATGAAACGAAACAAGGTATTTTGGCTAAACAATTAACAGATATTGCTTTATTGTCGCAGAATTTATTGAAAGGTGAAGAACTGACTAACTTCATTAAAAGAAGTGTCAGCCTGATAGATTAAATAGTAATTGTACGTAATGTTACCAAAAATAAAAATATTGCAAATTGTAAATTTATAAGACTTAGAATTATCAACACTTATACTGCTTTTAATTTTGCACTTTAGATTTTACTGCGCCTAGGGCGTATTAAAATTTGCACTATATATTTTGATACAATGAGTTTACAGACGGACTCTAAATAAATATTCTTTTTAATAAAAACCATTACATTTTAAAAATTGTAATGGTTTTTTTATTTTTATTCAATCATTTTTATCATATTTGTAACATTAAAAACTACACATGAAAAAAACTTATATTTCTTTACTATTATTGCTGCTTACATTTTCCACTCTAACTGCTCAAAATGACGACTATCTCTTGGTTTCAGCTCTTTCAAAATTTTTGAGTAAAGATTTCATCGG
>JAAXXA010000620.1:1087-2451 GCA_013334735.1 Bacteroidota bacterium | reverse complement strand
CTAAAAGATTAAATTTTTTTCAGACTATTGTAAGATGGTATATTTGCCTACGTTGACGTACTTCAAATATATTCTGGTTAATAAGTTGATAAATGGATAGGTTGATTTAAAATTTGATATTTTTTTATTTTTATTTTGATTAATTTATTAATTTGGTTTAGGCTTAATTAAAAATAAATAAATATCTTTATGGCTTAATTTAATAACCTGATGTTAAATTCATATTTATTTATACCTGCAAATAAACAACATTTTATAAACAAAGTAAATTTGTTAAACGCTGATTACTTTATCTTTGATGTTGAAGAATCGGTTTCGTATTCCGAACAAATAAGTTGTATTGAAAACCTTAAAAAAATTGATTTAAAAAGTAATTATTTTATAAGACCTCCCTTATTTTCTGCAGCAGATGGAAAAATAAATACTGTTTTTATTCATAATCTTATAGAAATTGGATTTTTAAACTTTGTATTACCTAAAATAACCGAATTAAGCGAACTCATATTAATAAAAAACCTTGTCCTTGATAAATATTCTGTTGAATCAAAACAATTTAGATTTATAGTTTTAATCGAAAATCCTATGGGTTTGTTAAATTTATTATCTATTGTCAGAAACTCTCCAATAGTAATAGACTCTATAGGTATTGGCAGTCATGATTATTGCAACGCGATGGGGATGCAACATACTGCACAAAATTTATATTTTGCCAAACACAGCTTATTAAATATAGGAAAAGCTTTTAACATAAATACTATAGATACGGTTTCTACAATTTTTAATGATGAAATATCTTTTGAGCAGGAATGTAAAGATGCCTATTCGATGGGATTTGATGGCAAATTTTTAATTCATCCTAACCAATTAAAAGTATTACAAAATACAAAATATTATACGGTACAGGAGATAGATGAAGCTTTAAAAGTTTACGAAAAAATGAAGAATATTGATGTAAACGATTTTTCAATTGTTGAAATTAATGGAAAAATATTTGAAAGACCTCATCTTAAACGTATTTTGAAAATTGTTAAATGGAAAAATAATTATGATAGCAAATAGAATGGGCCGTTATTTCGAAGAATTCGAAGTAGGTCAAGAAATTAAACATTGTCAATCGAAAACAATTTTCGAAAGCGACAATAATCTTTTCAGTTTATTAACTATGAATCATCACCCTGTTCATATTAATATTGATTACTGCAAAAATCACCAACATGGACAAATACTAGTTCCCGGAACTTTAGTGTTTTGCCTGACAGTTCACATGACTGTTATGGATATTAGCGGTGAAGCTATTGCTAATTTATGTTATGAAAATATTGAACACATGGCTCCAACATTTATAAATGACACTATATACAGTA
>JAAXXA010000620.1:0-1077 GCA_013334735.1 Bacteroidota bacterium | reverse complement strand
AACAAAATCAAAAAACGACAGAGGTATCGTGTATGTTGAAACTATTGGTTACAACCAAAACAATATTGAAGTAATAAAGTTTAGAAGGAAAATATTAATAAAAAAACGAGGGTAAAAATATGGAAAACAAAAAATATTTGATGCGCAGTTTAATGTTTGTGCCAGGTCATAGCGAAAAGCTGCAACAAAGTGCGTCAAAATCGGATGCAGATGTTATATTGTTAGATTTGGAAGATTCGGTACTGCCGGTTTCTAATAAACAAATAGCGCGCGATACAATTATAAAAAATGTAAAAGCAGGGATGTTCAAAAATTTTGAAGTATTTATCAGAATTAATGAGAGAGAAAGCGGTTTTTTATTACAAGATGTTTACCAAACAACTATTGAGGGTGTTACAGGCTATCTGTATTCTAAAACAAATAATGCAGAAGATATTGTTTTCTTTGACCGTTTATTGGAAACAATTGAATACGAAAAAGGTATTCCTATTGGCACTTTCAAAATAATTCCAATTCTTGAAACAGCTTCATCAATAATTAATGCTAATGAAATTGCTAAAGCATCAAAAAGAAATGTCGCAATAGGTTTTGGGTCAGAGGACTTTGTAAGTGATTTGGAAGGTATTCGTGATTTTGATGATGCGGAAAATCTATTTACTCCAAGAGCATGGGTGGCAATGGTTGCAAGAACAAATAATTTGATACCTATTGATGCTGCATATATAAAAATTCATGATTTAGAAGGTCTTGAAAAACATCTTAAAGTCGGTAGGAAGCTCGGTTATGCTGGAATGTGGTTACTTCACCCTAAACAGAATGCACTCGCAAACCAGTATTATGCACCTTCGCAAGCTGAAATTGATGAAGCTAATGAAATATTAAGATTAATTGATGAAGCTCAAAAATTAGGAAAGGGTGTTACTATTATTAATGGTTCTTTTATAGGTCCACCTCTTGTAGTTAAAGCAAAACATATCCTTGAAAGAGTTAATTTAATTAAAGCAAAACAAAAATGAAAAAATTCTACTACGCAAAAACATTCCACAAATTAAAAAAAATAACTGAAAAAAAAAAAAA
>JAAXXA010000088.1:6968-8646 GCA_013334735.1 Bacteroidota bacterium | reverse complement strand
TCAGATTAACGGGCAAGGACCTGATATTGGCGACCAATATCGCTCTGAAATTTTCTACTTTAATAGTGATCAAAAAGCGACTATAGAAAAGTTGATATTAATATTAAAGGGAAAAGGTTACAATGTAATAACAAAGCTAACTCCTGCAACTACTTTTTGGAAAGCAGAAGAATATCATCAGGATTATTACCAAAAAGAAAACGGAATACCATATTGCCATAAGTTTGTCGAAAAATTTTGATTTGATGAGTTTTAAAAAAAGTTGCTGTGTGTACAAAGATTGCTGATTGCTGACTGAGAACTGCCAATTTATATCATGCTACATTTTCTTTACGCAAAGTGCATTCTACAACAACTCCATTAGTTTTTCCAAATGATGATATTCAATTCCAAAGTACACTTTTGTTTTCTTTATTTCCTGCAAAATCCGTTCATCTTTGGTTATAGAGCTTTGTTTCTTAGTTCCTACAATCATAACATTTTTGGGAGTATGAGCATCTGAAATAAATTCAAAAACTTTGGTCTTATAACCAAAATATTCAAGTATTAATGCTCTGATCCCATCAGTAATCATTTCTGCCTGCCTTTCAGTAAAGATGCCGTATTTAGTAAGAAAGTCTAACTCGTTATGAGCTTTATGCTTTTCAATTTCCCTTCTAATTTGTTTATGACAGCATGGAGCAACAACAATTAAATCGGCATTTGCTGTTATTCCTTTGCAAATAGCATCATCGGTTGCAGTATCGCATGCATGAAGAGCAATAAGTATATTCGTATCGCGGCTATCGAATTTCTCAATTGAACTTTGAACAAAATTTAGGTTGTCGAAATTATTGCTTTTGGCTATTTTATTACACAATTCAACTATTTCCGGACGCTGTTCTACACCTGTTACCTGCGTTTTTAGTTTTAAAACATTGCTTAAATAATCATATAATGCGAAGGTTAGATATCCTTTTCCCGAACCCATATCAACAATTTTGTTAATATTATTGGATGGGATATCTTTAATTAATGAACTTAAAATCTCAATATAATGGTTGATCTGTCGGTATTTATCCTGAGAATTAGTATTTACATTACCTTCTTTGTCTGTAATCTTAAGTTCGTAAAGATATTGCTTTCCCTTGGGCGCTATCAATCGTTTTTTGTTTTTATCATGTTCTAATGATGGAATAGTAGTATTTGAAGGAGCATTTTTTCTGATAATAAACTTTTCGTTATTAATGTTTTCATAGTTTAAATCTAAAACTGTTGAAAATAGATTTGCTGTGTGGAAACCATCGTTTAACAAGGCATTAATTTTTCCTATCCCTTCTGCAATTGTATAATTTTTAAAAATATCACGGGTTTTATAACGAAAATTAAAACTTAGTTTTTCTTCGCCTTTAATAAGAATTTTTTTGATATAAACATTTTTCAGATTTTCTTCAATACCTCTGTAATTACCTAAAGATAATTTAACAAAAGTATTGTTTGATAAGCTTTCTTCAATATGGGAAGTAAATTCTATTATTTTTTTATTAAGACTCATTAGAATTTAGATTTTCATAAATAGACTAAATAAAGCGTTAATGCTTTCATATTTATAATTCTTTATTTAACTTACCTGGATTTTGTCTTGTGTCAAATAAAGTAATTATTTCAATTGTTTGATCTTTGATTCTGTAAAAAAGAG
>JAAXXA010000088.1:0-6958 GCA_013334735.1 Bacteroidota bacterium | reverse complement strand
TGTTTTGTTACAACGCATTTAAATAAACCCGGGAACTTTTTAGATTCGAGACAACAAACAGGAAGTTTAGAGATTTTAGATATTGATTTGTCAAGCTTATTTATAAAATCATTTTTAGATTTTAAAGACCATTGGTTTTCAAGATAATCAAGCAAATTCTCAAGTTTAATCTTTGCTCTTTTAGATAAGATTATTTGCATCATTTTTTACGATGTTTCTTGATAATTTCGTCATAATTGTATTTTTCATCTTTATCAAGTTCATCTATACCGGCAATAATATCTTCTTGTTCTTCTTTGGAAAAGTTGCTCCAGAAATCTTGTTTTTCGTTTTGAAATATTCCCATGATCTTATCTAAAACCGAAGGATTATCAGTATTTATGATCATTTTTAAAAGTTCTAATTTAACTGATTGAATATTCATATTAATATTATTTAATGCAAATTTACGAAAATCAAGTAAATTTTCAAAATTAGAACTTTTTTTTCAAGAAAGATTATTGAATGCAGTTATTTCTAGTAGATAATTACTTTATTAACCTTTACAATATCATTACTTACAAATCTGAGGAAGTAAATTCCCGAAGGTAATTCTTTGGTGTTAATTGTTTTAAAATAACTTCCAATTATATTACCTATACTTTCATTATAAACCATTTGCCCGTTGTAATTAAACATCGCGATAGTCGTGTTTTCGGCATTTCCCGAAACTGAAATATTTGTTTTGTCGTTTGTAGGGTTAGGATAAATATTTAAAACAAAATCATTGCTAATTTGAGGAATACCTGTAATTGAAGTCCATGTAATCAATGCAGTATCAATAGCAGTACAGCCATTGCTGTTGGTAACTTGCACATAGAAGGGGGTACATCCCAATCCGTATAATGCAGAGTTAACAGTTATAGAAGACGTTGTTTCACCTGTTGACCATAAATAAGAACTGAAGCCATTACCTGCATTTAATGTAAGCGGTTGATTTGCCTGAAGAGTTGTGCTTTCGGGTAAATTGATGCTTGGAAAAGATTTAATAACAACTGATTTTTGTTTAGTGCTTGTACACAAACTGCTATCGGTAACGGTAAGAACAACGGTATAAGTGGCAGCACTTGTGTATATGTGATTAAAGTTATCGCCCGAATATTCATTTATTCCATCGTTGTTAATATCCCACAAATAATGAGCGTAAGTATGCGCCGCGCTGTTATCAGTAAAAATAGTCGGTTGTCCTGAACAAGTACCTGTAAAATCGAAATCGGCGGTAAAACATGAACGCCAGCCATCATCCATGTTACTGAATCCTGTACTATTTAATCCTGATGCATTCTGAGCTGCTTTTAAACTGTAGTAGTAAAATTGCCCGTTCAATGCAGTAGCATCTGTATATGTAGTGCCGTTTATCCATCCTGTAATTGCGCTTCCATTATTTCCCCCGTTGATACTACGGTATATCATATAATGAGTAGCTCCGGCAACTGAATTCCATGAAACATGAATCCCGTCGGAATAATTTCCATCGGATGCAGTAATAATAGGTAGAGCGTTAATAACACCTGCTTGATTAACTACAATAGTATAAGGACTATTTGCTGCTCCTGATGCCGTAAAAGTTATATTTCCTGTTCTGGCGGCGCCTGTATTTGCTGCTAAAGAAATTTTTACGTTACCGTTGTTCGTTCCGGTACTGCCACTGGTAATTGTAAGCCATGAAGTAGCATTCGATGCTGCTGTCCATGATAAACTTCCCGCTCCCGGGTTAGCAACAAATATTGTATCTTTTGTTAATACTGAACTTGCATCAATCTGATTAGGATAAGTAAGAATCTCGGGAACTCCTTGATTGGTAAAACATAGTGTATCATCATTAATACCGTTGTTTCCATTGTCGATATATATACATACATCCTGAGTTTGAATACCTGTCCAATTTGTAACTATAGTGTGTGTGGTATTTGCAGCAATACTTAAATTGTTTCGGGTAAATGTGCCGCTTACTGTTGATGAAACATATTTAATATTCGCATCGTATGTGGTTGCGGCTCCCTGATTGATAATTTTTAATTTGTCATTCAACAATATATTAAATGTTAAACTTGAATTTTGAGTCATATTAAGATCTGAAATATCAAAAGTTTTCTCAAAATTTGCATCACTGGCAATTGATACAACTTTTATAGTTTTTGTATTGTTATCGGAATTTGAAATTTTAATTCCGTTAGCGTCAATAACAAACCTGTCCTTTTCAGCAATTGTAGCATTTGCGCGGGTATAATAATATGAATTGTCATCTAAAAATTCTGAAAAATTTATCAAAGGTGAACTGAAATCTTTCATCAGAACATTATATTGCGCTTCAGGAACTATGTAACCTTCAGGACTTGAATTACCTCCTGTGAGAGCGATAATTGCAGATGCGCCGGGCATTTTTTCTATTAAATGATTATTGACATAACCAATAGTATCATTTGCTGCATTGGTTAAATAAATATTTGAAGCAGAAGTATTATAAACTTCAATATAATTTGATTTTTCGCCTGTAAGAGGTGATTTTGCAACAGAATCAACTATTGGCTTAGCATAAAAGCTGCTTGAAGGCCATGTAATAAACATTCCTTTATGGGCATTATTTCCGCCCCACTGCGCTGGAGGATCACCTGCATTACCGGCGAGGTCGTAGTACCAACTATCGAGGGTTTTATCAACTTTTACTTTTCGGGTTGTATCGCCGGGATAATTATTATCATAAACATAAATCCATTCAAAATTCGGATTTATAGTGTCAACAAGTACTTTATAAGGATTAACTATATGCCCCCCTGAGCCATTTTGGTTTAGAAAACAAAGTCCTTGTTCGTCTTTTTCATTATCAAGCATCATCTTTTTAAGTTTTCTGAGAGTTTGTTTTGGAGAAAGCGCCGCGTCTGTATTAATATGCCGTTTAAATCCTTTCTGATGTTGCTTAATCATAATCTCATTAATACACAACCTGTTTTCGTTGTTAATTGGCAGCTCATATAATTTGTTATTTGCAGTCCATGGACCTACATTTGGAAAAGCAACTTTAAAGCGTTGAATACTATCCCAAGCCATAAAGCTTGAATTTGCAAAGCCAAAACAAGAGCCGCCCCAAAATCTCAGTTTACTTTTCCATTTGTTGAAAGCATTATTTTTTAGAATTCGTACTCCTAAAAAATTAGTATAACAATTTTCTTCTCCAAAAGTTTTTACAAATAATGGCCAGTCAGGGAAAAATTTTCTGTTTACAGTATCAACTGCGCCGTTTGCGTATGTTATTTGAGGAAACAATGATACTCCTCCGAGATAAGGGTCATGTCTGTAATCAAAACGACCGTACCAGCTTAAAGGCCACATGTTTGGGCTGCTATTGTTAAATAACCATCCATCAGGATCGGGGCGAAACTTTATATCCCATGCAGGCTTATAAAAACCCTTGTAGTTACCACCGTTGGTTTTATAATATCCAACCACATATCCGTTATTATTTATATCCTTAACTTTAATATCAACGGCATCCCATTTTTTTATTTCTTTAAAAGCGCCGTTTTTATAAATAAAAGAACGTGTCAGGTCAAAAATACCTACAATAACATTACTGTCATTAACTGATGAAAGTTCAGTACGGGTAGCTCCCGGATAATCAATTTGTGCCCAGTTTCCGGCATCGTAAATTAAACCATGCCTGTTTGAACCGTCAATCCATAATCCTGCTCTTTTGCCACTATTATTAATACTATTTATATATGTTGGATTGTAATTATAATGAAAAGGCGCATTTGTTCCACTACACATCGAAAAACAAACATGAGTTGTACTTTGCTTATAGTCGCCCACAATACAATGTGCATCATTTATGTCGCGGGCTGTAGTTATTGTCATACTTGAGAGCCAACTTGTAGTTATATCGGTATATAAATCCAAGAAATTATCATAACTGAAGCCTTCATTATCAACATTGGACCCTGTATTATTATATGCTCCAACTATTTCTCCCTCGTTATTTATTCCATAAATAAAAGTTTGGACGGCGCCCGGATAATTCAAAATAGTTGTATCAACACCATCATAAATAAATCCATGTATCCCCGTTCCGTTTTCAAAGTAACCCGCAATTTCATTCGAATCGTTAATTGCTGTAATATACGTATTTGTGGCGCCTTGAATTGCAAAAGTTACAAATTGAGCTTTTGAATTAAAGCCACATAACGAAATAATCATCAGGGAAATGATAATCGGGAGTAAAAGTTTTTTCATACTGTTTTTTTTTAGTATTTTAAAAACAAAGATATGAAAAATATCAGGAAGGTTTCTTATTCTTTTTCTTTAGATTTTATTTTCTTTTAAGTAAATATATTTTTACTAATTTTACCCCGACACATTTATTTTTAATCATTCAAAAAAGGAGAATATTATGAGCATTAAGAATCGTCTTATTTTAATGAATTTTTTACAGTTTTTTATTTGGGGATCATGGCTTTTAACAATTGGAGCATACTGGTTTCAAACAAAACATTGGTCTGGTACTGAATTCGGGGCAATTTTCTCTACTATGGGGATAGCATCATTGTTTATGCCCGCAATAGCTGGTATTATTGCCGACAGGTGGGTTAATGCAGAACGCTTATATGGTTCTTTTCATATAATGGGAGCGATTGTACTTTTTATGGTACCGATGGTTAACGATCCTTCCACTATGTTTTGGGTTATGCTTATAAATATGATTTTTTATATGCCCACAATTGCATTATCTATAACTGTTTGCTATTCCACAATGGAAAGCAAAGGAATGAATATTATTAAAGAATATCCTCCTATTCGAGTTTGGGGAACGATTGGATTTATTGTAGCTCTTTGGTTAATTAGCCTTTCAGGTTTTGAAACTTCTTCAATGCAGTTTTATGTTGCATCAATTTCATCGTTATTACTTGGTATATATTCTTTCACAATGCCAAAATGTCCACCACTTGGAAAAGCTGTTAAAAAAACTTTTGTCAGCGCGCTTGGTCTTAATGCATTTTCTCTTTTTAAAGATGTAAAAATGGCATTATTTTTCATTTTTGCCATGTTACTTGGAGCATCATTACAACTAACAAATGCTTATGGTGATACTTTCCTTCACGATTTTGCAAATATCGCGGTATTTAAAGATTTGATAGCTGTTAAATATCCTGCTATAATAATGTCAATTTCGCAAATTTCCGAAACACTTTTCATTCTTACTATTCCATTTTTCTTAAGAAAATTCGGAATAAAAAAAGTCATGCTGATGAGTATGATTGCGTGGGTTCTGCGATTTGGACTTTTTGCTTATGGCGACCCGGGTTCAGGATTATGGATGATAGTTCTTTCATGTATAATATATGGTATGGCATTCGATTTTTTCAATATTTCAGGATCTCTGTTTGTTGAAACACAAAGTGATCAAAGCATCAGAGCAAGTGCTCAAGGACTTTTTATGGTAATGACTAATGGTATTGGCGCATTTGTAGGTAGTCGTTTGAGCGGTATTATAATCGACAAATATTATCTCCTTGAGGATGGAAGCAAAGATTGGCAAGGGATATGGCTTGCTTTTGCAGCTTATTCACTTGTAGTTGCAGTATTGTTTGCAGTATTTTTCAGACATAAACACGATGCTAAAGCTCTGGAAAGTTTTCATCATTAAAATCCAAATAGTAATCAGTAATCGGAAGTCTTATTTTTTATTACCGATTACCTTTTTTACCGATTACCAAAGGTAATGTGGCAAAAAATAGTTGGTGACTTTTAATAATTCATTTCGTATATTGCGATTGTAAAACTGAATTTTTGAAATCTTTTTTAATTGATTTCAAAATAGATCTATGTCCATCACAAGTTATACTTTCTATTAAAAAACCTACTGTTATGAGATTCCTGAAATCTTCAATGATTTCATTTGTTAACTCATCCGTTGTAATGCGGTAAAGCATGGTTTGCTTTATGTCGTTATCTCGATATACAACTAAGCAAATATCTTTGCTAAAATAAGTTCCGTCTACCAATAAATGGACTTGTTCGCGATTTATAACTTTATGTTTAGGAATGAGCTCAAGATATTCATAAAAAAGGTGTTGTAATGTTCGCTTACTATATCCTGACGATTTTGAAATAAATTCCAATGTTTGGTGATGCAATACCCATTGTTTAAAGCATATTAGCTGTTTCTCTTTCCCTTTTAATTCATTCCGCCATGTATATAATTGCCCACAATTATTACATTTATAGCGCTGTTTATTATTTTGACTTCCCCACAAAATAACTTTTCGTTTCCACAGGTATAACAATGCTTTTTTTGCCATTTTTAACAACAAAGAAAAAGGAATTATTAAACGTTTCATAATTCCTTCTCGCAATATCAATAATGGCTTATGATAGAAGAATTTTTACCAACTATTTTTGCTATTATATCTTTTTTTACCGAATAACAATTACCAATTTCACCTATCTTCTCATTCATTACATAAATATCTTCATTCATAATACTCGTTTCCTCATTCATTATAAAATATTTGTTAAATGATTAACAATTAGTTATCTTTGTTAGTTAGATTAACTAATAATAGCTATAAGTAACTAAAATATAGTAATAAAATATAAAACATAATATATCATGAAAATATGCAAAAAATTTTTATTCAAAAGAAGAATCATGTCCTCTTTGCTCACTTGTTACCCTGTTCGTGCTAGTGTTAAGTGCAACCGAACCAAAGAAAGATTTTGCTTTTCGTTTTTCGTTTTTCACTTATCACTTATGCCTTATGCCTTATGCCTTTTTTTTACTTTTCA
This sequence comes from Bacteroidota bacterium, assembly GCA_013334735.1. GTDB lineage: Bacteria > Bacteroidota > Bacteroidia > Bacteroidales > CG2-30-32-10 > JAAXXA01. The sequence goes on along the minus strand of JAAXXA010000088.1, from coordinate 136 downwards.
CTTTTTACTTTTTACTTTTCACTCTTTTTCTCAGGGCGCAGCTATCAACTCCACAGGCGCCGCTGCTGATAACTCGGCAATGCTTGATATAAGCTCTACTAATCAGGGAATACGAATACCGAGAGTAAAATTATTA
>JAAXXA010000619.1 GCA_013334735.1 Bacteroidota bacterium | reverse complement strand
AATTTCGATATAAAGTTTATCATTTAACGCGTTGCAATCTATATATAAAGGGGTGCTTAAGCCCGAAGCTTTTACTTTAATGTTGAAACTTTCCGGCGAACGTTTACAATATAGTTTAAGAACATTAAAGTTTTTATTAAGCATGTTTTTAGGGAAGACTATTTTAAAGCTTGCTGAGCTATCCTCAGTATGAATAGTAGCGCCGGTAATTCCTATATCGTAAGCTGGAAAAGGTTGAACATTTTTGGAAAAATCCCACTTTCCTTTACAGGAAGTTCTATAATCGTAAGCGGAATGTGTACCTGCTGCTGCATAAGGAAACACAAACCCTCTGCCTCCTTCACCCATAATATTTTGTATTTCGTTTCGGATATAACCGGTAAAAATATCCGCTTGTACATGCGAATCACCAATATGGAGTACTTTTAATTTGTGAGATTGTATCTGTTTAAATTTTTCAAAAAGTTTTTGTACTGATGAATAATCATTCCACTCAATATAATTTTGATTGTATTTTATAAAAGGATAATATTTATTGTAAGTAATCAAATGTTTAACATATTGCGGAGAGTAAAGAGAATCCGCAAATCCTTTTTTTGAAATGCTTACATATCCTGTCCCTGCAAACCCCATTAATGCAGTAATAATTATCACCCCTAAAATGTTAATTGTAATTTTTTTCATCAGTATTTTAGTATCTTTCTACAAAGTAAGTAGTGTCTGTCAGTAAACTAATAGTATTAAAATAAATAATGCAAATTTTAAAGTGCAACACTTCGACTGCGCTCAGTGTAAAAATGTAAAATGTAAAATTTAATAAGTCATAAAACCATTGATAATTCTAAGTCATATAAATTTGCAATTTGCTGCGCCTTAGGCGTATTAATTTTTGCAATTTACAATATTTTTTATTTTTAGCGATATTACGGACAGACTTTATTTAACATCATTATTCTTTTATTACCCCCTTTTCACTTTTCACTTATGCCTTGTCCCTTATCCCTTATCCCTTATGCCTTTTATATCACAACGCCTCTTTTTTTCTTTGTCTTAATTTATATTGATTATACTCTATCATCAGGGCATTAAAAAGTTCATTTCCTATAAGTTTTTCTCCTTTAAGTGAAAAATGTCCGTCGTAAGAAGCAAGTTTTTTATTTGTCCATGTAAGGATAGAGTTTTGTCCGCCCATCACTTCAAAAATATCCCAGAAAGCGCATCCTGCTTTTAGCGCGGCATTTTTCTGAGCATCTCTTATTTTAGGAATAAACGGGTATGAATTATAGCTTCCGTTATACATTGTAGCCATATCGCTCACGCCTATCACCAAAATACTTAAGTTGGGTGCGGCATTTTTAAAACGTTTAAATATGCTAAAATACATTTGCTCCAATTGCTTACATTTTTCATCGGAATTAACGTAAGGAACAACATTGTTTCCGTATTGAAATATCACTAAGCGTACCTTCAATTTTTTTAATTGCGCTGCAAGATATTCAGGATTTATAAGCAAAAGTCCATCGCCTGAATGTCCCCTGATAGAATAATTATCAATCTGCACTCCATTTTTACCATCGATAAGTAAGCCATAAAAATCAGGACTTACATTTCCTGTAAATTCCATTGTAAAACTTCTCACAGATGACGAAATTTTAAGATTGTGAAATGTAAATCCTTCAGCAGTAATTAATGAATCAGAGGATATTTTTTCGTTGTTTGCCTGATCATAAATATTCATCAAGCACTTAGACGATGAGCGTCCGTACATTAATGAAATATTACTAAACTTTACGTAAGGATTTAGTGTAATACTTACGGTCGCATTCTGAAACACCCTTGGCGCCTTATGTATTGATGATGAGCTGTCGTTGTTTGAAACAGAATCATTATTATGTTTAACTATCGCGTACCTTGAAAATTTATAAACATTTCCCGAAAGTCCGTAATAACCGCTTCCGTAACGATTGTGGAATACCGTATATCTGTTCCAGTTTGGACTTGAATATCTGCTCAGATTCATGTTATCGGCAATATCATTAAAAGCTACAAAACCGACACCCGCTCCTCCAAATTTATTTTGAAAATTATTTCTTAGAACGCATGTTATTCTGTCCCCTTCTAATTGCGAATCCCCATAGTGAGAAATACGCACAATACTGTCATTTTTTTCTTTGAGTAAAGCATAAAAAAAGTTATCCAAAGCAAAACTTCCATCATTTTGAAGATTTGTAAGATTATTATTATTAACCCTAAGTCGCATCTCCGATAAGGACCTGCGATGGAACATTGTTTTTTTTGTTGAATCTTCCGATAAATATTTATCTATAAGGCTGTCGGCTTTTTTATTATCAGCTTTATTGCTAAAATCGAAAACAGAATTATAAGCGGGAAATTTTATTTTAAATTCCTTTTCGCTTGTATTAATTACTATTTCAGGAAAAAAAGCAGAGGC
>JAAXXA010000087.1 GCA_013334735.1 Bacteroidota bacterium | reverse complement strand
GGGTTTACAATTAATCATTAACAATTTACAATTAATAATTAATTATTAACCATTAAAAACAAACAATTATGAAAACGAAAACACCTTATGCCTTATGCCTTATTGCCTTATGCCTCTTTTTCACTTTTCACTCTTTTTCCCAGGGTGTGGCCATAAACGTTTCCGGCGCTGATGCGAATGCTTCGGCTCTGCTGGAAATTGGTGGCGCAACAGGTCCCAGCGGTGATACACAAGGGCTGCTCATTCCCCGTGTAGCGCTAACCGCTACTAATTCCGCCTTACCCATTGCATCGCCTGCAACAAGTTTATTGGTGTATAATACAGCTACGGCTGGAACCGCACCAAACAATGTAACACCTGGATATTATTACTGGGCAGCTTCTGCATGGGTAAAATTAGCTACTGCTCCTGGTCCAACAGGCGTAGATGGAACAACCGGCGCAACAGGTCCAACTGGAGCAGCGGGTCCATCAGGAACTAATACAGGTGATATGCTATATTGGAATGGTGCAGCTTGGGTAATAGTGCCTGTTGGACAACCGGGGCAATTTTTACAATTTACAACTTCAAACATACCTGCATGGTCAGGGTTTATTTATCCAACTCTTACTACAACAGATGCATCAGCAATAACATCAAACAGCGCAACAAGCGGCGGAAATATAACAAGTGATGGTGGCGCAACAGTTACAGCTCGTGGTGTATGTTGGAGCACATTAACAAATCCAACAATTGCAAACAATATAACCTCAGACGGCACTGGCATAGGATCATTTTCAAGTTCAATAACCGGATTAACACCATCAGCCACTTATTATGTTAGAGCTTATGCAACCGCTTGTGTGGTAGGTACGGTATATGGCAATGAAGTACATTTTACAACATTGCCTGCAACATTTGCAACTCTCACCACCACAGCAATATCCTCAACAACATCAAGCACCGCAACAAGTGGTGGTAATATAACTAATGATGGTGGTGCAACTGTAATAGCACGTGGCGTATGTTGGAACACATCAACAAATCCAACAATTACAAATAGTCATACTTCAGACAACACAGGCATAGGTTCATTTACAAGTTCAATAACCGGATTAACTGGAGGCGTTACTTATTATGTTAAAGCTTATGCTACCAATAGTGTAGGTACTGCGTATGGTAATGAAATAAATTTTATAGCCATTGGAATAGGCGATAACTATCTGGGTGGAAAGGTAGCTTATATTTTACAATCAGGAGATAACGGGTACAGCGCCAGTATAACACATGGCTTAATAGCCGCCTCAAGCGATCAAGGCACGGCCATTGCCTGGAGCAATATAACATCGCCATCAGTCGGTTCAACTGCAGAAGGAATAGGCGCAGGAATGGCAAACACAACCACCATTGTTGGGCAAAGCGGGTGTACAAGCGGTGCCGCATACATTTGCAAACACCCCTTCACTGGAGACGGAGGCTATACTGACTGGTTTTTACCAAGCAAATTTGAATTAGTCAAACTAAGCGAAAATAGAGTTGCAATTGGCGGATTTGTTGATGCGTATTACTGGAGTTCCACCGAGTACAGTAGCACCATCCCGTGGGACGTATATTTCGGCTATGTAGCATCTAACAACGACCATGTTAAGAGCTTGCAACTGCATGTGCGCTGCGCTCGGGCTTTTTAGTAATTTATATTTTTTAACAATTTAACCTATGAAAAAACTATCAGTCTTTTTAGTAGCGAACCTAATAGCAATAAATTTTGCCTTTTCACAAGGTGGCGCATCCATTAACACCACGGGAAATGCTGCCGTTAATTCGGCAATGCTTGATGTAAGCAGTACAAATCAGGGAATACGTATTCCCAAGGTTGCTCTTACAAGCACTACATCGCCTTTACCAATTACTAATCCTGTTAACAGCTTACTAGTTTATGATTCAATAGCCACCGGAGATATTACGCCGGGATTTTATTATTGGGATGCAGCCGATGCAAAATGGGTAAAGCTTGCTACAGGTAATGGTTGGCAGCTAACAGGTAACGCGGGAACGGATTCAACAGTTAATTATATAGGAACAACAGATGCCAAGCCTTTGATTATAAAAACAAATAACACCGAAAAAATGAGGATTATGGCTAATGGCAATGTCGGTATAGGAACTTCTACTCCTACTTCAGCGTTAACAGTTAATGGTGGAGCATTGATAAACAGTACTACCGCCACAGCAACAATTACAACTAATTTAGTCTCATATTATAAATTGGATGGAAACTCCAACGATGCTGTTGGTTCAAATAATGGAACTAATTCAACATTTATCATACAAGAAAATTTTGGAGATGCAAATAGTGGAGGCGCTTGGGAAAGAATCTATGGATCCTTTAAAACTGCACAGACTTTTACTTCGGCAGTAGGATTTACGATAACCAAAGTTTCTGTACAGATTTCACAACAGGGAACAATATCTGGTAATGCCACGATAGGAATATACGCAGTTGATGGAAGCCATTTCCCAACAGGTTCGGCATTGGTATCAAATACAATTGATGTTACGACCCTACCAAATAGTCTCTACCATGGTGGATTTGTAGATATTACACTTTCTCCGACAGTATTAACAGGTGGTGTAGAATATGCCATACAAATTAGTTTTACCGGGGGGGATATAAATAATTGCGTGTACAAAGCCGGTCAGACTCAGAATACTTCTCGTTATTGGGATAGCTATAATGGCTCATCCTGGTCGAGTGAAGCCACTATAACCAGTGATTTTGAAACTTGGTCAGGAGGAATAGTTACTTATTCTTCAGCCAACGGAAAACTACCAACAGGTTCTCCTATGGGTGCGGGATTTAATGGAACAACAAGCAAGATAATAATTGCAGACGCAACTTCTTTAAAACCAACAGGGGCGTTTAGTATTTCTGCTTGGGTTAAATCATCTTCGGCTGGGACTGTAGTGATTTTTCAATCAAAATCAGCAAACCCAACTAATTTCCAAGGGTTTGATTTATCACTTCAAGGAGGAGGATATATTGTTGGACAGATAGGAAATAATACAAGTGCTTCGCCCGATTATGTAGAAAAATCAGGTGTAGGCGATGGTAATTGGCATTTTGTCGTGTTCGTTAATAATGGAGATGGTTCTCAATACTCTTTATATATTGACGGTTCGATAGTAACTCCAGATTATCATTCTACTACTTATGTAAATCCTGTTTATAATGCAACTAATTATGTGAGAATGGGCTGTAATAATGGCACAGGAATAGACAACCAATTTTATACTGGCGACGTTGACGAAGTAGGTATTTGGTCAAGAGCATTATCAAGCTCAGAAGTATTAGATCTTTATAATTCAGGTAATGGCTTGCCTCTTTCTCAGTTTCCGCCTCCAGCTCCTTCAGCATTAACAGTTATCGGACTTCCCGTGTATGCTACCAATGCGCTAGCGATAGCAGGTGGTCTTACGGCAGGTGCATTTTATACGGATGGCGTTGGAAATGTTAAAGTGGTGTATTAAAATAGGGCAAGTGGAATAGGATTACTATAGAACAAAATTTTGACTTTGGATTAAAATTCATTTTAAAAAAGAAAATGAAAGTTTAAAAACTAATGCAGAATTAAGAATGCAGAAGCAAAAAAATAGTTGCAATATAAAATAATGATTATTAACCAAATCAAATTAATCATTTAACAATATAACCATTAAGGCTATGAAAAAACTATCAATCTTTTTAATTGCGAATATGCTGACAATATGTTTAGCCTTTTCGCAGACAGGCGGCTTAGCCATAAACACTACCGGCGCCGAAGCTGATAATTCGGCAATGCTTGATGTGAGCAGTACGAATCAGGGAGTGCTTATCCCGCGAATGACTTTGTTACAGCGGAATAACTTAATAGGATCAGATGGCACAGCCGGTCACACCCCTGCAACAGGTTGCTTAATTTATCAAACTGATAACAACCCTGGCTATTATTATTATAATGGTTCAGCATGGGTGCAGGCAATAGGTCCTACGGGTTTAGCGGGAGCGACAGGAAATACAGGTGCAACAGGTACAACTGGAGCAGCAGGAGCTACAGGTGCAACGGGTTTATTGGGTGCAGGGTCGGCAACAGGAAACACAACTTATTGGGATGGTTCTCAATGGGTACTGAATAATAGTAATATTTATAATGCAGGCGGCAACGTCGGCATCGGGACGACTAATCCAGGTGTGCTACTTGATTTAGGACTCGCAGGAACCACAAAAGGCGTTCTTAGTCTTGCGGGTAACACTTCTGGAAACGTAACAATTCAACCCGCTGCCGAGGCAGGCGCTTGGTCACTTACCTTACCGACTTCAGCGGGAACGAGCGGACAGTTCTTGCAGACGAACGGTTCAGGTAATGCGACTTGGGCTAATGCAGCGGGGACTTCGTCGGGAATCGACATAACATTCATCGCAGGAGAAGCACTTGTAGCAGGCGACAAGGTTACAGTTTCAGCGTCCGATACGGTTGCAAAAATAGGTGGGACTGTAGGAGGTGGAAGTTTGCGGTCTTCGGAGTCAATTTTTTCGACCACGAATGCCACTGACTTAATAAGCGTTGAGCAGGTTGACACCTATACCTTCGTTATTGCCTATCAAAAGAATGGCGCTGATGTGTACGCACGGGCGGCAACGGTTAGCGCGGGCATTGTAACGTTCGGCACAGAAAAGCTGGTAGAAACAAGCTCCGGTGCCGACTTGAGCCATTCCGCCATCGCCAAGCTGAATACTAACAAATTTGTGCTGGCTTGGGATCCAGCCAACAGCTGTGATATTTCTGGGCAATCGTCAAGGTTTGTGGTCGGCACAGTGGAGACCGACAAAAGCATTACCATAGGTTCAGTTTATACCAATAAACCGGCGGCACAGGGCATCTGCGGTCTTATAGTGGCTCAATTAGATAACGACAAGTTCCTTGCTCTACACAGTGAATATTCCTCTGGAAATAAATATGCACAAGTGGCGACAGTAAGCGGTACCACCATTACTTTTGGGTCTGCCGTGATGCGCTCCGCATCACTCGGAACTTATATAGGTTATAAATGGGGCAGCATGAGGCAGCTTACAACGGATAAAGTGGTATATACTTCTACTATATATAATGGCGCCACGTTCCATGTCGGGGTATCCGTAATTAGCGTGAGCGGTACTACCCCCACTTACGGAACTATGGTGGAATTTCAACCCACAAATACCAGTGACGGCGGGCGTCAAGACTTAGTTGTGCCGTCCAGCGATAATTTTGTGATTGCCTATCAGAATGTAGCTAATAGCAGCAAGGGTACGCTAATTGCGGGGACGATCTCGGGGACGACTATCACGCTTGGCTCGGCTCAAGTGTTTTCAAATAACGCTATTAATGATATTGCCATCACTAAATATAACAATTCAGGTAAGGTCATTTTTGGATACTACGACGCCGTTTCGGCTTCAGCCAAGCGCGGCACTGCCGAGATAAGCGGAAATACAATAGGCAATCTCACAGTTGATGGCGCCAACGAAGTGTTTAACGCCGCCAGTACTTCTTATATTTCAATGGCTGGGGTAGTTGTTACTAATGCGTTTTTGGCATTTAAAGACGGCGGTGATACCAATTTTGGGCATACCTTACACTTAACAGGGTCCGACGCTCTTAGCAGCGAGTTCATTGGTATCGCGCAGGAAACAATATCAAGCGGGAACCCCATCAAAATCAGGACTAAAGGCATTGATATAAACCAAAGCGGGCTTACTGCCGGGCAAAGATACTGGGTTGCTTTGGATGGAACCTTGACGACGACAGACGCTGGTACCGAGTTTTTTGTCGGCGTTGCCAAGAACGCGACGTCAATCGTCATTAAATAACTCTTTAAAATGTTTTAACTTTGCTCTGAAATTTACCCGGTTGAATACTGCAATTATTCTACAGGGTGAATCGTAATCATCAGGAATTACTATTGTAGATTTTCTGTATCTGTAATTTGGAAAATTTGTCTAAAGGACTTTTAAAATTTCTACTATTGTAGATTCGATAAGTAGGATAAATTTCAAGTTTGCCGTCTAAAGTGTAAGCTTCCCTGAAAGTAGACCATTTAAAAATAGATTTTTTTATACTGTATTATTACTTACAATATTGCTGTAATATTTTATCAATATTAGGATACCCCAATTCCTTAGCTTTCAGTAAATCTTTACATGCTTTTTCTTTCTGCCCTTGTTGCATTAAAATTGCGCCTCTGTTAAAATAGTTTTGAAAATTTTTAGGATTTAATTCGGTACCTTTTGTAAAATCAGCGATGGCTTTATCAAATTCTTTCAAATTCGCATACGCTGTTCCTCGTGATATATAAGCCATTTCATAATCAGGTTTTATTTCAATAGCTCTTGAATATTTAGCAATAGCGCCACGCATATCACCTAAATTTGACTTAGCCAATCCTATATTAAAATGAGCTTCTAAATAATTTGGTTTCAATTTAGCTGCCCTTTCAAAATCTTTGCTTGCAGCATTATAATTCTTTATATTGAAATATACAATTCCCCTGTTAAAATATGCATCTATATAATTTGAATCTTTTTTAATTATTAAATCAAAATCTTTAAGGGCTGCTGTTGAATTTTTTAATTTATTAAATTTATAATTTGCCAGATTCAAATAAGCGCTTTGCTCATTAGGTACTAGATTTATTGTTTTGTTATATAATTTAAGCATAGCCGTAGTGTCCTGATTAATTATTTTTTGATATAATATTACCACGAATGCCGTATCGGTAGAAATCATGCGAAAAAGCTCAACAAATTCAGGTTTTTTAAGAAAATAATTTGCATTTACATCTCCGGCAAGTCGTTGTGAATAATGATTTTCCCAGATAACCAATGACGAGTCTGGAGCTTTATTAAGATTTTCTTGTGTTATAATAGAGTAAATATCTCTGTTTGACATTACATCGCTTGACCAAAAAAACCAATTATGATTGATATACGTTTTATAATTTTTAAGATAACTTTTAAAATATATATCCGATAATTTTGTCATAACTTTTCTTTCCGGGGAATTATGCGAATCAGGTGGTTCTGTAATTAAAGTATAACCCATCATACAAATTGTGATGATAAATGCCAAGCCGTATTTAATAACTTTAGACATCATTTTTTTTCGAAATATAATTGTCATTATAACAAACAAAAATGTTAATGAACCTATTGCAATAATATTTTTGTAATCTTTGATATTAGATATTTTGTGATGAATAATAAGTTTTTTTGAAAAAAAGAAATATGTTATAATGATCATTATAATTGAATAAATTAATATTCGGTATCTTGTATTTTTTATTTCTCTATTACCTTTTTCTTTCTCTTGTTTGGCAATAATTACAGCTTTTTTTTCGTTTTCAGATTTTTCTTTTTCTTTATTGATCAAATACCTGATTTGTTTGGTTTTTAAATTTTGCTCTTGTCCATGTAACTGAATTTCATTAATTTTTTCCTGCAAGGTTTTTTCTTTACTACTGTCAGAATTGTTTTTAGTAATTTTTTGATATTGTATTTTTTTGGAAATACCAATTGAATCTAACCAATAATTATAACCATACAATCCTATGATTGCCGCAAGAGGAGAAATGGTTATCAAATGGCGCAGAAAGCCGGCAGCTTGACCCATATTTAATTTCCATGAAAAGAGTACGTAAACAAAAAATGCAAGTGCAAACTGCATTATAAGATATATATTAATTTTTCGCCGGTATATTCGTTCTAAAAAACCTATAATAAAAAAATAAAAAATAATTGGTCCTATTATATATATATATCGGACGAAATAATGCGCAAAATCTGTGTGTCCATATCGGTTATCAGCATTTTCTTTTCCCAAGGTTTTCCCGAAAAGCCAAACTAAATCTCCTTCAAATAAAGTTCCTGCCAAGCTCCACAATAAAGATGGGACTAAGAAAATAAAAATATATTTTGTTTGTTTGTTAGCAATAAGAATATATACCCATAAAATCAAAACAACACTAAGTTCCAAACGAGCCAAGGGAATCAAAGAACCTACTATCGCAAAATACAAGAATTTTTTCTTTACATAAAAGAGATAACCAAACGAAATAATTGCCGCTGCTAAAGGTTCCGCCAAAGAACTTCTTGATACGGCAAAGAAAAATGCTTGAAAAGTGAGCATAGGAACAATGAGGTATGCATTATTCATTTTTAATTCTTTAGCAACTAAATACAGTGCATAAGCGCTAATTGAACTGATAACAGCCATTAATAAAATTGCATGCTGACCAAGGAAAAAGGGAAAGAAAAATATGATCATAAATAGAGGACGGTTCCATAAACTTATAAACTGTGTCGGATCATTTGCAGCAGCTCTTATGTTATAGTAACGGGTAACACAATCATCGTCCCATGGCGCTTTAGTATTAAAATCCCATATCACACATAATATCAAATAAATTATTATTAAGCCTAAAACAGTCCATTTTTCATAATCATTTTTAAAAGATTTATTTATTATTTTATTCATAACTTTAACAATAAATTTCTAAGAAACTGTTTTGAATTTTCATATTGCATATATTTTTATTACTAATCTTAAAAGTCACTCAGAGCCGTCCGCCTTTCAGGACGTGTCGAAGAGTGGCTATTCGGTCCACTTCGA
>JAAXXA010000086.1 GCA_013334735.1 Bacteroidota bacterium | reverse complement strand
TCATGAACAAGCTGAAACATACTGGAATTATTTTTTAAACTACAGAATTGGGTACAATCTTTCATGTTATACCATGGACAGAACTATGTAATCAATTTCGTCCCAAAAGTCTGGATAAGCGAGGCAAGAAGCCAGAGTTTGAATTACAAGGAAAGATAGCGCTGCAGTTTTTAAAAGCTTAAAAGGTCGTCTGCCCCGTTCCAAATACGCAGAGATAAAATACAGGTGTCTTGGCTATCAGAAGAGTAAAAAGAAAACATAAAAAAAAATAAAAAAAAATAAAAGTATCAGAATGGATAGCCTATTCCAAGATTAAAATTGATTTTACTAAAAGTAGTATGAGGCAGCACCCATCTATTATCAGGGAGCATTGACGGATCCCGTAACGGAATAGCAGCATCAAAGCGCAAAATAAAAAAGCTAAAATCAAGCCTGGCGCCAAAACCTGCGCCAATGGCAAATTCCTTATAGAATCTGTCAAATTTAAATTCGGCATTTTGCATCTGTTCATTTTTTTTATTTAACCAAATATTACCAGCATCAACGAACAGAGCGCCTTTAAAAAAACTATAAATAGGAAAGCGGTATTCAACATTTCCTTCAATATCAATATCTCCTGTTTTGTCCAATAAAGTGTTTAGAGAATTATTACTGGAACCGGGACCTAAAGAATAAATTCGCCACGCGCGTATGCTGTTAGCTCCTCCCGCGAAAAAACTTTTTTCAAATGGAAGTACATTTGAATTCCAAAATGCAAGCCCTCCCCCCATTAAACCACGTACAACCAGTTTGCTAAACTTATTCAAAACATAATCGTGAGTTAAATCAATACTTCCCCGAACATATTCTGCATATCTTATATTTAAAACAGAATAACTACCATCAGTATTTTTTTTACTTTTAAATAAATTATTTATCCCCCTCAGTATATTACCTGAAGTTTCGAAATTGCATCTTAGTAATGTGAAATCAGTATTTTTATTTACATTTTGATTATTGAAAACAAAACTGTAGTTTAAAAACGACACGGTTAAATGGTCTTGATAACTGTTTTTTATTTTAGGGTCATTAATTGAATTTATAGTGTTTTCAAATTGAGGAGAAGGTGAAATCTTTACAGAATTAATATCAGCAAAATAAATAGTATGTTTTTTTTCCTTGGATTCTTTCCATTCATATCCATAAGAAACATTTAAAATATATCTTGTATAATCAGGTCTTTTCTGAAAATTTATACCTGCACTAATTGTTGTTTTGGGTTTAAAATATTTAGGGAAACGTTCCTGTTTAATAGGCATAAGAAATTTCGGAATTTTAAGTTTAATTTCAGTACCTGTTTCCCAAGTATTAAAAGGAAATAACTGTTGAGAACTTTTTGCGCCAAGTACTTTTTGTACTTCCATCGCGCCACGTAAATTTAAACTAAAGATTTCGGCGCCTTTAAATAAATTTTTACTTTGGTATAAAATATTCCCTGCCATACCGAGATTTCCGGCAGAATTAGTAGCCTCCGTTTCTACAGAAAAAGATTGTACAGGAACTCTTGTAAGCTGAATTTTGCAATCTAAATAATTTTGATTAACGGTAGCGGAATCGAATGGAGATTCATTAAATTGTATATTAATAAATTTAAACAACTTTAGCTCCATCAAACTATTATTAGTTTGTTCAACATCTTTAATTTTAAAGTAATCATTTTGTTTAAAAAATATAGATTGTGTAATTATTTTTGGATTTATTTTTAAAGAGTCTTTATACCAAAAGTTATATGCAGCAGGCTTTTCAGACTTGTTTCGTTGATATGCGAAAAAAGGATAATTTTTTCTGTTAACATTGTCCATTTCAATAGAACTATTATCGGGATAAATATTAATATTCTTGATGATATATCGTTTATGAAAAGATTTCACCAATGAATCTGGATGATCTTTATCTTTTATCAAATTATCTCTGATTTGTAAAGAAACATCCAAGCGATGAGAATTAAGCGAACTATCAACATTAAAAGAAATAAATTCTTTGGCAAAATAATAATAACCTTCATTTTTTAAGTTATTTGTTATTCTTTCCCTTTCGTTTTGCATAATATCAGCATCAAAATTATCTCCTGTTTTAATTAATGTGTTAGCAGTATCGCTAAAAACAATACTCTTAATATCGCTATCATCAATAATGTAATTAAATAACCTGATTTTATATGGTTCTGATACTTCGATATAATATTTAATATTCGCCTTTTTCTTTTTATAAATTATTTTACTTACAACTTTTGAATTAAAATAGCCTTTCGAATTAAGATAAATTTTTATTTGATTTATTGTTTTGTTTGTCAACAATGTATCAAGAATAACAGGTGGCTCTCCAATAGTGTTTATAAGTAAAGAATCAAATTTACTTTCACTTTTTCCCAATTTTGCATAATTATATATGCCTAAATGAAATCTAACAAAGCCTAATATTTTCCTGTTAGGTTTTTGTTTTATATAACTGTTAATATCGTCTTTGTTGATATTTTTATTATCAATAAATATATTGTTTCTGTTAACGAGGAACTTTCCTTCTGTTAATGTGCGGGTGGCGTTGCATGAAAACAAAAATGTGCAGACAATAGCTATAATAAAGCTATTAAGAGTATGTGCGAAAGTATTATTTAATAAATTTGCTTTCAAATTAAATGCATATATTATTGCAAAAATAAGAAATACTTATTGTTCTTCTGTAAAAAGTTTTAACACTCACAAATAATCTTCCTGGCTGTTTTCATTCTGCTCTATCATTAATTCCAAATTTGTCTGCTTATGTATTAAGACGTTCCTTAAAAGTGTATTTTGTTTATGAAAAAAATTAACATTTGCAGAATATTAGTCAAATAATAATAGATGAAAATATTTATTTGTATAGTAAAGTTAATTATAAGTCTTAATAATTATGCTTTGTATCTGAATTGCAAAAAATTAACATTTCATATTAATACGAATTGATAATTTTGTATTGCAACAAATCTATACTAAATGAAAAATAAAATTAACATTTCAGCAACTTCGATTATTTTAATAATCTTTATTTTATCAGGGTGTACAAACAATAATAAAAAAATGAAAAAAATCAAAGAAGCTGCTATTGAAGCAGGCAACATGAATACAACAATAAAACCGGGCGCTGACTTTTATATGTATGCAAACGGAGGTTGGATAAAAAAACATCCTGTACCCGGAGAATATAGCCGTTATAGCGCATTTGATGTTTTGCAGGAAAAGAATGATTCTAATCTGAAAGAAATTTTTGAAGAAGCCGAAAAAGATTCTAAAGCAGATAAAAACAGCAACAAAACAAAAATCGGAAATTTTTATGCTTCAGGTATTGATTCAGCAAAAATTGACAAAGAAGGTATTAAACCACTTGCTGATGAGTTCGTATTAATAGATGCAGTTAAAACAAAAAAAGACTTTCAAAAAGAAATTGCACATTTACATACAATTGGTATAAATCCTTTATTTTATGTTTTCGCATCTCAGGATGAGAAAAACAGTGAAATGATAATCGCTCAGCTATATCAGGGAGGACTTGGGCTTCCTGACAGAGATTACTACATTGGCAACGACAATCGCTCCAAAGAAATACGCGAAAGCTATAAAAAACATTTAACAAAAATGTTTGAACTTCTTGGCGATAAGGAAAAATTAGCATTAGCAAATGCAGAGGAAATTTTCAATATAGAAAAAAAACTGGCAGAGGTATCATGGACCAGAATAGAACTTCGTGATCCTGATAAAGGATATAATAAATATACACTTGGTGCGCTTCAAAAAAAATATAAAGTATTTGATTGGAAAGAATATTTTACTGAAATTGGACTGACAAATCCGGGAGACATTAATATTGGACAGCCTTCATTTTTTGAAAAACTTGATAAAATCATAAGTGAAATAAGTATCGACAAATGGAAAATTTATTTAAGATGGAATTTGATTAACAGTACTGCTCAATATTTAAGTTCTGATTTTGAAAAACAAAATTTTGAATTTTATTCAGCCGCGCTTTCAGGAAAAGCAAAGATGCAACCACGCTGGAAAAGAGTTATAAATACAATAAACGGCGAAATTGGCGAAGCTGTCGGACCTGTTTACGTAGAAAAATACTTCCCTGCAGAAGCCAAAACATCAATGATGAAATTAGTGAACAATTTAAAAATATCCCTGAAAGAAAGAATACAAAATTTGATATGGATGGGAAAAGAAACCAAGCTTCAGGCATTAGCTAAACTTGATGTAATGAATGTAAAAATAGGATATCCCGACAAATGGAGAGATTATTCAAAACTAATAATAACAAGCGATTCTTATATAAAAAATGTTCTGGCTTCCGAAAAATTTAATTTCGAATTTATGATGAATAAGGTTGGAAAAGCTGTTGACAAAAAAGAATGGCACATGACTCCTCAAACTGTAAATGCTTACTATAGCCCAAACTTAAACGAAATTGTATTTCCAGCTGCAATATTACAACCTCCGTTCTTTAACAAAGATGCTGATGATGCTGTAAACTATGGCGCTATCGGTTCGGTTATAGGTCACGAAATGACTCACGGCTTTGATGATCAGGGTTGCAAATATGATAAAATGGGCAACTTAAAAAACTGGTGGAGTAACGAAGACAGTAAAAATTTTAAAGCAAATACAAAAGTGATCGTTGACCAATATAATTCTTTCAAAATACTTGACAGTCTTCATATTGACGGCAATCTTACTTTAGGTGAAAACATAGCTGATATTGGTGGAGTTACTGTTGCATTAAATGCCCTAAAAAACGCTTTAAAAAGTTCTAAAGATACCTCATTAATTGATAATTTTACACCTATACAGAGATTTTTTATTTCATATTCACAGGTTTGGAGAATGTCAATTCGCGATAAAGAATTAATGCGCAGATTAAAAGAAGATGTTCATTCACCCGGTTTGGCTCGCGTAAATGCAGTGATGTCGAATATTCCTGAATATTATAAAGCGTTTGATATAAAATCTACTGATCCTTTATTTATTGCTCCTGAGAAGAGAGCTAAGATTTGGTAAGAAAAAGTGCCTAAAGTACTTGGAGTTGGGAGTGTTTTTAACGATTGGCGCTTGCATACGGTGGCGGTTTTACTTACTGAATTTCCCACAAAGCACTGCCGTTTAAATTATTACTTTTCTGTCATACGAACCACTACCCCGCCACTGAATGCAAACGCTTGTTACCGCTATGTGCCATTACCTAAAAGTTCACACTAAGTCGTAAATGTCCGCCAAGTCCTTCTCGTATGATTCTCATCAAAGTTGATAGTCGTATGTCAGAAGCGTCATTTTCTATTCGGGAAATATATGTCTTAGTCGTACCACACCTTTCAGCAACTTGCTCTTGTGTCAGTCCTTGATCTTTTCTCAGCTCCTGAAGCATAACACCAAGTTTGAAAGATTCAAATTCTTCCTCAAATTTTTCTCTTTTTGCTGTACCTCGTTTTCCATATTGCTGGTCCAAATGGTCTGCAAAAGATGTCAGGTGGTTATTTGCTTTATTTTTACTCATGGCTTTTATTTTTTTAAATGTATTCGTGAGTCGCTTTAAGCGAGTTCATCGAAGTATTGTTTTTTTAATTTCTCTGCTTGTTCTATTTCGTTCTTTGGTGTCTTTTGTGATTTTTTTTGAAAACCATTTAGGATGACTACAAGTTGCCCTTTGTCGAAGAAGCTGAAAACTCTATAAATATCGCTTCCAACTTCAACTCTAATTTCGTAGAGTCCAGAAGAACCTTCAATATGTTTGAAATATTTAACAGGAATTCTGTCTAATGTCGCTATTAACAACATAGTCCAGTTGAGCTTTTTCTTCACTTCCGGCTTTAGTGTCGCAAAGAAGTCGAGATAAAAGTCTTTGTAATAATAAATGTTCCTGATAAATTTTTCTTCCACGATGCAAAGTTAGCTATTTAGATAACATTATCCAAATATTTCACGAATTATTTTTGGCAAAATTGTTTTTTATGGCATTAGCGGTAACTTGTGGCTTGTAGCTTGTAACTTGCAACCCTCAACATTAGGCACTTTTTCTTACCTTATTTCCATAATATATTTATCAACAAATTCTCTTACACAACCTTCGCCACCTTTTTTAGAAAGGACAACAGTTACCGCTTCTTTCACAAGATTAACAGCATCGGACGGACAAGCAGATAAACCTACTTTTCTGATAGAAGGCAAATCGTTGATATCATCGCCGATATATGCAATATTTTCAAAGCCAATATTTAATTCCCTGCACCAGCTTTCCAAAACTTCTATTTTTTTCCAGGTATCCGTACAAACTTTCTGAACGCCCAAAAATTCAGCGCGTCTTTCAATAATTTTACTGTTTGTCCCTGAACTTATAAAACCTACATATTTCCCGGCTGCGGCAAGGGTTTTAATAGCAAGACCATCTTTGGCATTAAACTTTTTTAAATCATCGCCGCTTTCGGTATTATATATTCCGGCATCAGTAAGCACTCCATCAATATCAAGCGCGAGCAACTTAAATTCAAAACCCTTTAACAGATAGTAATTTTTTTCTAAATTTTCTAATATCAGCCTGTCAACAGGGAAATTCAGAGCTTCGGCAACACAAACCAATTCTGATAAAGTTGGCTCTGTTGCAGTATTTTCGATAATTTTAAGAGAGTCTATCGAAATACCACACATCATCGACAGCTGCTTGTGAGTCATCTGCTTTTGCTCCCGAAGGAACTTTATGTTTTTATTTATATAGATCATATTATGTTTCTGTTTACAGCTTTTGCAATATGTTTAAGAGATTCGAAAAGTAATTTAAACTCATCGTGGTTCAACTGTTGAGATGCATCTGATTTTGCAACCGAAGGATCGGGGTGTACTTCAATAAGAAGCCCGTCAACATCCATTGCCATACAAGCCCTTGCCAAATCGGGCACACCATAAGCATAACCCATAGCATGGCTGGGATCAAGAATAACCGGAAGGTTAATGTTTGCTTTTAAATAAGCTACACCGCAAAGATCAAGTGTAAAGCGGGTTTTAGATTCAAAAGTTCGGATACCTCTTTCGCAGAGCATTACATTTTGATTCCCTCCTGATAAAATAAATTCTGCTGCCTGTACAAATTCCTGTAAAGTGCTGCCAAATCCGCGTTTTAAAAGTATCGGTTTATTTGTTTTGCCGCATTTTCGTAAAATTCCATGATCGTACATCGACTTTGCTCCTATCTGAATAACATCTGCATATTCAATTACAGCATCGATATGCGATGAATCCCTTACTTCCGTAACAATTGGGAAACCGTATTTATCGCGCATTCCGGCAAGTAGCTTTAATCCTTCAATTCCCATTCCCTGAAAGCTATATGGAGAGGTGCGTGGTTTAAAGCTCCCGGCACGTAAAGTATGTAATCCGCATTTGTTTATAAAATCGGCTGTAAGTTCTATCTGCTCTTCCGATTCAACTCCACAAGGACCTATAATTATAATAGTGTTTCTATGTTGCCCGCCAATAGCTAAATTTCCGATTTTTATTTCCTGAATATCAGATCTGTATTTTTTGCTTGCAAGCTGAATATCATTATCAAAAACCCACGATTCGTCAATGTATTCAAGGTATTTGCCATCTATGTTTTTTAAAGAGCATGGAGTAATAAGTATTGTTTTATCATCTTTAAAAAGCTCTACAGCTTCGTATTTTGCAGCAATTTCGTGCTTAACAGCTTTGCTGACGTCATTCTTCAAATGAATTATCATGATTCTCCTTTAATAAGATTATTAAATTTAATTACGCCTACTAATTTTTTATTTTCATCAAGCACAGGCATGAAAAGCACAGGAAAATCGAGGCTTTTTATAAAACTAAGCATCTCCGAAACAGTTTCATAATCGTAAATATACGCGGGATTACGATTTATCATATCATCAATTGAAATATTTTTAATGTTTTCATAATTTCTGATCATACTTTTTCTGATATCCGCATTTGTAATAATTCCCTGCATAATCCCTGAATCATCTATTATTGTAGTAAACCCCATTTTATAGTTATCAATTGATTTTAGCACATCGTAAAATGAAGAACTTGCAGCATTTAACATTGGGGTTTCTTCATAATCCATCATAAAATCTTTAACTTTGTAATGCCCCTCCACATCATCGCTTTTTAATTGCAAAAGAGCAGAACCTATAAAATCTGTTTTGAACAAATAAGAGCCTATTACAACCACATCTACTCCCATATTCCTAAGGATAAATGAAAGCTCTTCATTAACGCCTCCATCAACATGAATTTTTTTCCCGGGATATTTATTCCTGAAACTGCCAATTTTTTTAAAATTTTGTTTGTTGAACTTACCTCCGCTTTCTCCCGGTGTAGTTGCCATAAATAAAATAAAAGAAAAACGATCTTTGAATTTTTCAAAAATTTCAATATCTGTTTCTGAAACTATTGATAGTCCAAGATTTGATTTTATGTACTCCGGTACTACAATATCGTGTTCTATTTTTTCGAATTGAAAAGTAACATTTTCTATTTTACATTCATCAATAAGAGAATAATAATTTTCAGGATTATTAGTAATTAAATGTAAATCAACAGGGGTATTACTGATCTTTCTTATTTCTTTAATATCATTAAAAACATCAGGATTATCATTGCA
>JAAXXA010000618.1:2104-2465 GCA_013334735.1 Bacteroidota bacterium | reverse complement strand
GAAATGCTAGATGATACAGTTAATGAAGAAATGCAGTTTTTTAAAAGCTTAGGTTTTAATATATGGGGAGTTATACCTTATATATCGCCATCAAATGACTACACGAATACGGAAGGTGTTAAAAATAGAGATTTGACAATTCAAGAAAGAGTATCTATAATATTTAAGAATGGAAAATCTAGGGAAATAGATCCTATAAAAACAGTATCTCAATTGATATCATATCCATTGATGACTGATAAACTAAACTCGAGCTTCGCCGAAAGTTTCCGAACCCTTCGTACGAATCTTAATTTTTCAAGGATTGATAAACCTTTCAAAACTATACTCATATCTGGATGTTCAATTGGGGAGGGTAAGT
>JAAXXA010000618.1:0-2094 GCA_013334735.1 Bacteroidota bacterium | reverse complement strand
TGGGCAATTGCTGATAAGAAAACATTACTTATTGATGGTGACCTAAGGCGCCCCTCTCAACATACAATTCTAAGCAAAAAGCGATCTCCTGGATTATCCGATTGTTTAATAAGTGATGAGAAAGAAATAAATGAAAAATATTTTCAGAAAACGCATATTGATAATTTGGTTCTCATGAGTGCAGGTACGCCAGTTCCAAATCCAAACGAGTTGCTCGGGTCAGAAAAAATGCATGAATTTCTGACAAAACTTTCAAATCAGTTCGAAAGAATTGTTATTGATAGCCCGCCTATTTTTATAAGTGACGCCGCACAACTTGTTAATGAAGTGGATGGTGTTCTAATAACAGCGCGACTACATTATTCAAGTAGAGCTCCACTTAAGCAATATGCATCTGATAATTTTCTTCATTCAAAAATTATCGGCATAGCTATAATCGATAAACCAAGGCCAAGCAAAACCAGATATGGTTATGGAGAAGGTAAATATGGTTACGGTAGATCTGGGTATGGTCGTTACAGCAGTGTCTATCCTGAAAAACTATGATATAAAAAACCAGGCAAGCAACGTTTTAGCATATTTTCTATGCCCTATAATGTTATAATAAATGTGATATGAAAAATAAAATATGATATTTTTTAGATTATGTTGTAGCGATGGTGTTTGTTGAATAAAATTGGCTAATAAAATAGAAATTGATGTTAAAAATAGATTTTAAAATTTTGAGTGATTCATTTAAAAATCGTTTAAAAAGTTTTAATACTTCTTTTCATCAAAAAGCTAATATGAGCGTTGTTTTTGGTTTTCAGAAGATAGTTGTTATAGTTATTGGGTTGCCACGCATTGCAAAGCAATTAATAGTATTCGCTGTAGATTGCTTTTATATACTGTTTACGGTATGGCTGACATTTTCATTAAGATATGAGCGTGCACATATCCCAATAAGTGATGACTGGTTTGCCTATGTAGGCGCAATTTTGATAGCATTACCTATTTTTATTATTTCTGGTTTATATCGATCAATATTCAGATATAGTGGGTTTTCTGCATTAAGTGCGGTTGCTTTTGCATGTTTGCAATATGGGATTCTTTACTTTATTGCAATTGTGTTTATGTTGCCAAAAAGTATTCCTTGGACTATTGGGATATTGCAACCCCTTCTTCTTTTATTGGGTATAGGTTCAAGTAGAGCTATAGCAAGATTTTGGTTTCATCCAGGAAATGTCAAGAATTCTAAATCCTGCAATAAAGAGAAAATACTGATTTATGGGGCTGGTGAAGCTGGAATACAAATATCCAGCGCATTACATCATAATGCAAGATACAATGTTGAAGGATTTATTGATGACGATGAACTTTTGCAAGATAAAAGTATAAATGGTGTTACGATATATAGCCCTAATTGTGTTCAGAAGATTGTTCAAGATAAATCTATAACAAGTATATTGTTAGCGCTCCCATCTGTAAAAAAAGCTCGACGAAAAGAAATTATTAAAGCATTTGATGGGCTTGATATTAATATCAGGACACTTCCGGGCATTGAAGAGATGGCGGATGGGAAGTTATCAATATCTGATATCCGCGAAATTGAGATCGAGGATCTTCTTGGACGAGATCCAGTGGCACCAAATCTTGAATTGTTTGAAAGATGTATAAAAAATAAATCTGTTCTTGTTACAGGGGCAGGAGGGAGCATAGGAAGCGAGTTATGTCGCCAGATTATCTCATTAAACCCGGTACGTCTGATTCTGATAGAGCAATCAGAGTATAATCTCTATGTTCTGAATAACGAATTGGATGAGCGAATCAGGAATAATGGGTATGGTGTGCAGATAGTAACTTTACTTGCTGACGTTACAGATCGTGAGAATATTAAAAAAATATTTGATCGTTACCTTCCGGAAACAGTATATCATGCAGCAGCATATAAGCATGTGCCGCTTGTAGAATGCAATCCTTTAGAGGGGCTGCGAAACAATGTATTCGGTACATTATCGGTTGCTGAAGCATCAAAAAATTTTGGTGTAAAGAATTTTATACTTGTTAGCACTGATAAAGCTGTTCGTCCTACGAACATTATGGGAGCAAGCAAAC
>JAAXXA010000001.1 GCA_013334735.1 Bacteroidota bacterium | reverse complement strand
GCCGGTTCAAAATATTTTGGTAAAACATCAGAAACATACGGTGTAACAAGTCTTACAAATGCTCGGTCTATTTCAATGTGGGTAAAATTAAGAACAGAAGCGCCAACAGCTGCTTATCCCACGGGCTGTTATGGAATAAATGTTTGGACAACAAAAATAAATGGCGGAAACGCGATGTCTTATGGATTAGATTACGGAGATGGACAGTTATGGGGGCATACAGCAGGAACCAAGTGGCTTCGCGCTTATCAATATGGTTATAACGAATATTTTGCTGAATACCAAATAGCTTTGGGTATAACTAATTGGCATCATGTGGTATGGACATACGCCGGTAATGGAACAAGCAATCTTAAATTATATATTGATGGTTCTCTTGTTTCCCAATGTAATCCAAGTGATGGTGGAAGTGGTTGGGGTGTTTATCCCGCTTCAAACCGAGGTTTTATTGGAATGGACAATACTAATACACCCGGATATTTTGATGAAGTTGGTTTTTGGTCACGCGCCTTAACTGCTGCTGAAGTTACATCTCTTTATAATAGTGGCGCAGGCTGGCAGTATCCATTTATTGTTGCAACTGTTCCTACAGTTACTACTCAAGCAGTTACAAATATTACAGCAACAACAGCCACAGGAAATGGAAATGTTACAGCCGATGGCGGAGCGACAATAATCGAAAGGGGCCTATGTTGGAATACTTCTTCAACTCCTACAACTGCTAACAGTAAAGCTACTTCCGCCGGTACTACAGGAGCATTTAACGCTTCAATGACCGGATTAACTATAGGAACTCTTTATTACGTGAGAGCTTATGCAATTAATTCGGTAGGCATAAGCTACGGAGATGGTGTAACTTTTACTACTCTTAATTCCCCAAGCGTTACAACTCAAGCGGTTACAAGTATTACTTCTACAACAGCCACAGCTAATGGAAATGTATCAGCAGATGGAGGAGCAACAATAACAGAGCGTGGTGTTTGTTGGAATACTTCTACAACTCCTACTACAGCTAACAGCAAAGCAACTTCTTCTGGAACTACCGGAGCGTTTACCGCGTCAATGTCGGGTTTAACTAACGGTACTCTTTATTACGTTAGGGCTTATGCAATTAATTCGGTAGGTATAAGCTATGGAAATCAAGTAACTTTTACAACGCTCATTATTCCAACTGTTACCTCTCCTACGGCATCAAATATTACAGTAAATACTGCTACATTGGGCGCTAATATTACTTCTGATGGAGGCGCTGCTATCACGGCGAGAGGCACTTGTTGGGGAACTTCGGCTAATCCTACCGCCAATTGCATAGCCGAAGGCAATACAGCAACAGGCGTATTCACACAGGCAAGAACAGGTTTACCTGCAGGCACACTCATATATTACAGGGGTTATGCAACAAACAGCGTGGGAACGGGATATTCCGCCGATGGAACTTTTACTACTTTTACCCCTGCTACAGTAAACTGGAACAATAGTAATGTGCAGGAAATTACTTTAACTGCCAATCGCTCTTTTACTTTTACAAATGGAAGGAATGGTGCGCTTTATACGCTTTTTATTAAACAAAATAACACGGGCGGCTTTTCGATTATCTGGCCTGCAGACATAAGGTGGACCGGTGGTACTGCCCCAACATTAATTACCACACCAAATTCTATAGCTAATATACGATTTGCTTACGATGGTTCTAATTATTTTGAAATCGGGGTAAACCAATATTAAGAAAACTTTTAACAAATTAAAATTTAAACTAATGAAAAAAATAAATCAATTATCAGAAATTAGTTTTCTGAATTTAAGCAGAAATTCAATTTCTTTAAAAGCAAAAAACAACCTACCAGTTGCCGATAATAGGATTTGCATTGCTTTTTCGGTGCTTCTTGTCTTTTTAATTGTCAACGCGCTAACATTAAATTTCGCTTTTTCGCAAGTAAGTGTAAATTATCTTGTTGTGGCTGGTGGAGGTGGAGGTAGCGGAGGAAGTGCAAGTAACACTTTTCAGGGAAATGGTGGAGGAGCCGGTGGATTTCTAACTGGAAGTACTTCTGTTTCTCCTCAAGCATACACAATAACAGTTGGTGCCGGTGGAGCAGGTGGTATAGGTGCATCTAATGGTAGCAATGGAAACGCTTCTTCATTCGGGTCTCTTGTAAGTGCTATCGGTGGCGGAGCTGGAAAACATTGGAATGTTACTGGTGGAACAGGTGGTTCTGGAGGAGCTTTGAATGGACCAGGTACTGCAGGGCAAGGTAATAATGGAGGAGATGGAAGCGGGTCTGCTGCCAATGATGGCGGTGGCGGTGGTGGCGCTAGTGCAGCTGGTACTCACCATGGTGGTGCAGGTTCTGTATCATCAATCAGTGGCTCGTCAGTTACTTATGCCGGCGGCGGTGGTGGCGGAGGCTCTATAAATAATGGAGGAAGTGGAGGCGCAGGAGGAGTTGGTGGTGGCGGTGCAGGAGGAGCTAACGGTGCTAACGGAACTGCAAATACCGGTGGTGGTGGTGGTGGAGCAAACTGGAATGGCAGTAGCGGTGGAAGTGGAGGCTCAGGAGGTTCTGGCATCGTAATCATTTCCGCTACAATTGGTTTAATTTCTAATCCGGCATCAGCAGGTGGAATTCATACAACATCTGGCGGTAATGATATTTGGACATTCACTTCAAGCGGAACATGGACTCCCACACTATCTTCTACAATCACTTTAAGTGCAAATGCTCCTTCTGTGGCGAATCAGTGCGCCGGAACAACAAAAGTTGTAATACAAAGTTTTAGTTTGGCTGTTACTAACAGCAATGGAAACCTTACTGGTATAGGGTTTACAACTACCGGATCTTATACTCAGGCAGATATTACAAAATATCAATTGTACAAAGGAACTGTCAATAATATTAATGATGCCGGCACTGCCCAATTGGGCGTTGATTTAGCTTCGTCAGGAAACGCCGGAACTCGTTCATTCGCGGCTTTTACAAGTCCTACATTAACTAGTGGCGTTACATATTATTTTTGGATAACAGCAGATATTGCTTCTTCTGTTACTAATGGTCATACTATTGCAGTTAATGAAATAGCTACCGGAGACCTTACATCTACAAGCACTAAAGCCGGCAGCGCCTCTGCAGGTAATACGCAAACTTTAAAATCTACTCCTACTACTGCTACTAACGGATCTGCTCAAATTATAAGCACTACAGGCAGCGCAACGCTTTCCGGAAATATTCCTTCTATTGGCTCAGGAGCATGGACGGTAGTAAGCGGTCCGAGTACATCATCAAGCCAGTTTGGAAGCACATCTGTTTATAATACAACTTTCACTCCTGCCGGTGGAGCAGGAAGCTATGTAGTACGCTGGTCAATTAGCAATTCTCCTTGTACCTCTTCTGATGCTGATGCAACTATTTCAGTAGTTATTCCCACCCCTGCCACAGTTGATTGGAACAACAGCAATGTGCAAGAAATTACATTGACCGCCAATCGCTCTTTATTATTTACAAATGGAAAGAGTGGCGGTCTTTATACGCTGTTTATAAAACAGAATAACACGGGTGGCTATATGATTATCTGGCCTGCAAACATTAGGTGGACTAGTGGCACAGCTCCAACATTAATTACCACACCAAATTCTGTAGCTTTTATGAAATTTGCTTATGACGGTTCCAATTATTTTGAAAATGGAATAAATCAATATTAAGAAATGTATATTTATTTTAAAATATAATATTTGTAAAATCATGAAAAAACAGACCAATACTTCGAAAATATGTAAAAAGCAGATTAAAATTTCAATGCACCATCTGTTAGTGTATATTCTTGGATTGCTTGTTTTTAATTTACTTAGTTTTAATACCCAAGCCCAAACTATAGAACTATACTCTACACCCCTTTTCAATGATGCAAACCTTGTTGCGTATTATCGTCTTTCGAATACTACCGACAGCAAAGGTTCATATAGTTTAACAAACAATAATTCCATCGCTTTCAACGCGGGAAAGTTTGGAAATGCTGCTGATTACGGAGCTACTAACTCTTCAAAATATCTTAACATAGATTCCTATTATGGTTTTGTTTCTTCAAGCAATTTTACTTTTTCAACATGGATATATTTAGCGGCTAACCCTATTCCTAACTCTGCAGATGGAGCTGAAATATTGTGGTTAGATAATAAAAAAGCAGCTGGCAATGGAGGAGTATTATATGAAATAAACTACTACAATGATGGTTCAACAAAAAGGTTTTATTTTTGGAGGCATGCATCAGGTGGTTGGTCAGGAGGAAACACCTCGGGAGAACTTTCAACCGAAGTGTGGCACCACGTATGTGCTACTTTTGACGGAACAAATTTTATAGGATATATTGATGGTTCTCCCATAGGATCGTGGGCGGCCTCTACTAGTGGAGGAGATGAAACTACAAGATCGGGGAAAACCTGGATTGGTTCAAGTTTAACTCCCGGCTCTTTTTTTAAGGGTTTCATTGACGATGTCGCTTTTTTCAACCGGGCATTGACAGCAACCGAAGTCTCGAAACTTTATAATGGCTACCCAACCATTACTTTAGGATCAAATGCAACTTCAGCAGCGAATCAATGCGCCGGCACTACAAAAGTTGCAATACAAAGTTTTAGTTTAGCAGTTACTAATGGTGATGGAAATCTCACTGACGTAGGTTTTACAACTACCGGAACATATACTTCCTCAGAGATTACAAAATTTCAGTTGTGGGGAAGCTCTACAAATAGTTTATCAACCGCCACACAACTTGGAACTGATTTAACAACATCACTCGGAACCGGATCACATACGCTTGCTTCTTTCACAAGCCCTACTCTAACTATTAGCAACACCTATTATTTTTGGATAACAACAGATATTGCCTCCTCGGTTACTGACGGTCATAATATTGCCGTTGATGCAATAACAACAACAGACCTGACTACCACGAGTATTAAAGCAGGTAGTACTTCAGCAAGCGCTACACAAACTTTAAAAGCTTCTCCTACTACAGCAACGAATGGTTCCACTCAAACCATATACACTACAGGTAGCGCAACACTTTCAGGAAATAGTCCTTCTATTGGTACAGGCACATGGTCAGTAGTTAGTGGTCCGAGCACATCTTCAAGCCAATTTGGAACTACATCAGTTTATAATACTATATTTACACCCAATGGAGGAGCAGGGAGTTATGTATTACGATGGACTATCAATAATTCACCATGTACTTCATCTTATGCTGACGCAACTGTCACAACGCTTACTCTTATCCCTGCTACAGTAGATTGGAACAACAGCAATGTGCAGGAAATTACATTATCTGCCAATCGTTCTTTCACATTTACAAATGGCAAGAGTGGAGGGCTATATACTTTGCTTATTAAACAGAATGCGACTGGAGGATGGACTGTTAGCTGGCCGGCAAATGTGGGGTGGATAGATGCCGTAGAGCCAACATTAACAAGCGCACCTAATACAATTGACATTATTAAATTTGTATTTGATGGAACTAATTATTTAGAAAATGGAAAATCATTAAATATTCATTTTTAAATACATATATCATTAAAATTAAAATAAACAAAATGAAAACTAAAATTATTAGCAAAGCATTCGCCGGAATATTTATTATATCCTACTTTGTATATCCTTTTGCATTCTGTTTCGCTCAGTCACCGCTTATTACAGGATTGAGCGTTTATTACAAATTCGATGGAAACGGTAATGACGCTACTGGTGGAGGAAATACGATTACAAATGTCGGATCTGTAGCTTATGCTTCAGGGAAAATAAACAATGGAGCGGATTTTGGAAGCCCAAACTCCACAAAATATTTTACGGGAATCGCAGGAAGCGCATTTGAGCCTACTGGAAATTTCACTATTACATGTTGGGTAAAACCTGCACTTTTAAATTCCGCACATCATTGGATTTTTACTGCCTATGATGAAAGTTCTTCAGCTAAAGGGATATATTTTTTTATTGGACCAGGTAATGACTTAAGAGTTGGAATAGCAACCACAGGTAATAATACAAATGTAGGTGATCTTACCTCTCTTTTTACAGGAACGTGGTATTTTGTAGCTTGCCGGTTTACAAGCGGCGGAACTTTGTCTATTTCTGTGAACAACAACACTCCGAATACTATCACACCAAATTTTGTGCAGTCGTATGGAAGCCCAAATATTCGTTTTGGAAACCGAAAGACATCAATAGAAGAACTTTTCTTTAGTGGGATGATTGATGAATTAGGTCTTTGGACAAGAGTTCTTAGTGATGCTGAAGTAACTAATCTTTATAATTCCGGAAATGGTTTTGCTTATCCATTTACCTCTATCGCTACTCTTTCGACTCAGGCAGTCAGCAGTATTGGAGGAACAACAGCCACAGGAAATGGAACTGTAACATTAGATGGTGGAGCAACCATAACAGAGCGTGGTATTTGTTGGAATACTTCTTCAACTCCTACAACTGCTAACAGTAAAGCTACTTCCGCCGGTACCACGGGAACGTTTACCTCCTCAATGACCGGATTAGCTATAGGAACTCTTTATTACGTTAGGGCTTATGCAATTAATTCAGTAGGAATAAGCTATGGAAACGAAGTAACTTTTACAACTCTTAATATCCCAACCGTTACAACTCAAGCGGTAACAAGTATTGCAGCAACAACTGCCACAGGAAATGGGAATGTAACTTCAGATGGCGGAGCAACAATAACAGAGCGTGGCGTATGTTGGAATACCTCTACAACTCCTACCACTGCTAACAGTAAAGCAACTTCTACCGGTACCACAGGAGCTTTCACAGCTTCAATAACAGGTTTAACAGCAGGCACTTCATATTATGTAAGGGCTTATACAATTAATTCTGTTGGAATAAGCTATGGAAATCAGGTAACATTTTCCTCTCCCGCAACTGCTACAGTTAACTGGAACATTAGTAATGTGCAAGAAATTACTTTAACTGCCAATCGTTCTTTCACATTTACAAATGGCAAGAGTGGAGGTATTTATCATCTTATTGTAAAACAAGACGTAACAGGAGGATGGGCTGTTTCATGGCCCGCAAATGTTAAGTGGAGCGATACCGGCATCGCGCCAATATTAACATCAACAAGCAATGCTGTAGCAATCATAAAATTTTTATATGACGGTGCTTATTATTATGAAACAGAAATCAAACAATTTTAAATTAATTATATAACAATTATCTACAAATTATGAAAAAACTATTAGTATTAATTAAAACATCAATTATTTTAACAGCATTAGGCATTTTGGTGATCTCAAAGGCTTCGGCATCCATAGCATACAACAGTAACGTATTTAATTATGTAGTGGGTCCAAGTTCTCCTCAATCAATTAGTTTTAATAACGTTGGGGGTAACGCGGTTTTGCTTTATATTCAAGGTAGCACAAGTCAAACTATTAGCGCTGTTACTTATGGCGGTGTTGCTATGACTCAGGTTGCTACCGAGAATCCTCAAGGTTCCGATAGAACATGGCTTTTTATTACACTTTATGCTCCAACCGGAACAAATAATTTTTCGGTTACTTTCACAGGCGCTGGTGACTGGTCAACACAAGCTGTTTCATATAGCGGAGTTGGCGCCTATGAAGCATATACAAGTAACTTTCAGTCGGGCACGGCAAAATCAATTACAATTACACCGACCTTAAATAATTCGTGGGTGGTAGCCGCTTTTCGTAGTAATTATTGTGGGGCAATAAGCCCTGATGCAGGTACTACACTTAGAGGCACTGCTTCCAATTTTGTGGGCTTTTATGACAATAATGCGGCAATAAGCCCTGCATCTGCTACAACACTTAATGGTACCGCGGCATTATCAGGTAATAGTTATGCTATGGGTATAGCTTTGAATTCAGGAGTTCCCCCTCAGATGTCACCTCCTATGAAAGTATTAGTAGTTGCTGGTGGTGGAGGTGGAGGTGGTTTTAATAACCTTTCTGGAAATGGAGGAGGAGGAGGAGGAGGAGGAGTTTTCTTTTCAAATTCTTACTCTATTCCCCTTGGTTCTTATTCGATAACGATTGGCTCCGGTGGTCTTGGTGGACAGAGAAGTTCTCCCCTCTATCATGGTCAAGATGGAGGAAATTCCATTTTTGAAGCAATAACAGCAATTGGTGGTGGTGGCGGCGCTTCGGACAATCCTCCTTCTGTCGGGCATAACGGCGGGTCAGGAGGTGGCGGAGCAAATAGTCCGGGACAGATTGGCGGAAATGGAACAACTTTGCAGGGAAATAATGGAGGAACAGCCGCAGGCGGTTATGTTGGAGGAGGAGGTGGTGGTGGAGCAGGTGCTGTAGGCGGAAATGCAAGTTCAAATAATAATGGACAGGCCGGAATTGGAGGAGATGGGATTGCTTACACTATTTCAGGTAGTTCTGTTTATTATGGAGCAGGAGGAGGAGGAGGCAAAGACGGACGTCTTGGGGGAACCGCCGGAACAGGGGGTAATATTGGTGGCGGAAATGGAAGTAATTCGTCCTCAAATGGGCAAAATGGTACTACAAACACAGGCGGTGGAGGCGGCGGCGGTGGTTATAATACTGCTTACGGGACAGGTGGTAATGGTGGTTCCGGTATCGTGATCATCTCCTATCCTACAGGAACCCTTTCAGCCACTGGAGGAACTATTACAACATCTGGTGGTAACACAATCCATACTTTTACAAGTAGCGGAACATACACTGTTACTGCTGTAGCAATACTTATTGACAGCTACTCAGAGACAAACACATCCGAAGATCAAGGTCTTAATTCAACTATCTTTACGCGTTGGGGGCAGTCATTTACCACTCCTAATAATGGTACTTCATACACACTTAGCAATGCATTGTTTTATCTTAAAAAAGGTACCGGTTCACCCACTGGTACTATTGTAGCAAAATTATATTCGCACTCGGGTACTTATGGTACTTCTTCAATTGGAGGCTCTGTTCTGGCAACATCCACAAATTCGCAAAATGCCTCTGCTTTAACGACCAGTTATCAACTTATCTCATTTAATTTTGATAATACATACACAATGATTCCAAATACTCATTATGTTATTCTTGTTGAAATTAGTGGAGGTGGTGCTGACTATACTATGGTTGGATATGACAACTCTTCCCCTACTCATTCAGGTAATGGCATGTATTATGAAATCAATACGCCTGCATGGGCTGCGCAAACAAACAGAGATCAGCCATTTTATGTTTATGGATTTGTTTCTCCTTCTTTTGCACCTACTATTACTACTCAGGCGGTAACAAGTATTACTTCAACAACTGCCATCGGAAATGGAAATGTAACTTCAGATGGTGGAGCAACAATAACAGAGCGAGGTGTTTGTTGGAATACTTCTGCAACTCCTACAACAGCGAACAGCAAATCAACTTCCTCTGGAACAACAGGATCGTTTACTTCTTCAATGACTGGCTTAACCTCTGGAACTCTTTATTACGTAAGGGCTTATGCAATTAATTCAGTTGGCATAAGCTATGGAAATCAGGTAACTTTTTCCACTCCTGCAACTGCTACAGTTAACTGGAACAATAGCAATGTACAGGAAATTACATTAGCAGCCAATCGGTCGTTATCATTTATCAATGGCAAGAGCGGAGGTCTTTACACGCTCATAATAAAACAGAATTCTACAGGCGGATGGACAGTTTCATGGCCTTCAAATGTAAAGTGGCCCGGAGGCATAATGCCAATATTCACTACAACAGCAAATGCCGTTGACCTTGTTAAATTTGCGTTTGATGGCACTATTTATATAGGGTATTTAACAGCTTTGGATGCAAAATAAATTAATTAATACGAACAATGAAAAAGAAAATCAATTATACATATAATATTTACAAAACAATGAAAAAACAGTTAATTATCCAGCATATCAAACTAAAATATTCGATGGTCTATTTTGTTATACTTTTTATTATTATGAATAGCTGCAACCAAATACCTCCCGTTGATAAGGTGTTTAAGATTATTGATACGAAGGATATTAAATTTTCTTACAATTCAAAAAACATTATACAGAATGAAGGATTGCATGACGCTGATAATGATTTGGAAATTAATGATCCTCAAGAACTCAGACTTTCATATAATTCTAAAACCACAATATTGGATAGTAACAAACGTCAAATTGAGTTTCATGGCAAGTGGATTAACTATATGAATGAAAATAATACTTGGAAAGAAATTAATCCTGATTTTGTTAAAACAGCAAAAGGCTTTGAAATGAAAGAAGCTCCTTTTCAAGTACTCGCTCCATTTTATGCAGACGAACCTGCAGTTTTCAATAACAATAACCGTTATGATGTGTTTACCAACGAAATTATTTATGACAAGCCTTTGGAACAAACTATACAGGCACTAGGAACAGCCCATGTGGCTGGTAAAACAGAAACAGGAAATTTAGGTTGGGGGAAAGCCCAGTATGTGGTTTATCCTAACGCTTATCCTGATATTCAGGCTGATTTGATATATTGGGTACACCAAGGTAAGGCTCCACGTTTGAGAAAATTTATCCGTTTTAATCAAATACTAGCTAAAAATACCGACTTCCAGTTTAAGGTAATATACTCAGATGAGGTCGAAACAGTAAACGATGGTAAAAATGTTACCGTAAAATTAAAAAATGCCGAAAGCAAAAGAGGCAATGGTTGGGCTAACTTCTATATCTGGGATTCAAAAGGAGGTTGGGCAAAACGTGAACCTATTCGCTTCGATTTTGAAAAACCAATGTTAGCATCAGCTACAAATGTTCCAACAGATCCCAATGAGTTTATTCTAACTAAACACATTGAAGCAGCTTATTTCAAAACTGCAACCCTACCTGTGTTTACAGATGCTACTTCAACTTTTTATCCTGATCCTGATGTTGAAGTAAATACCGTTGACGGTAGTATTCAATATAATACCGGTTCCGGCACTTGGGCATCCGGATATAGAAGCGCAGTAAGTGGGCATTATGCATATCCATCTGTTATAAATACTGATTTTATAGGAACGCGTGATAATACTTTTTATCTCCAACGTGGTGTGTTCCTTTTCAATACATCTACACTTACTTCTAATGCAAGTATAAGTTCTGCAACATTTGCCCTTTCGGTTTTAAACTCTTCGGGACAAAATGTATCCTATTCTTTTGGTGGATGCAATCCTGCTTCTAATACGGACCTTTCAACAGCAGATTATAGTTGTTATACAGCTCTCAACTCGCAAACGGAATTCGCGCCACGTTCATCAAACATAACAGGTACTACAACATTTACTTTAAATTCAAGCGGACTTGCAGCCATTTCAAAGACTGGAATAACAAAATTTATGGCAAGGGAAGGATGCGACTTTGATAACACAACACCTATAAATAATAATGTTACTCATAGCCTCAGTTGTTATTTTGCCGAACAAACAGGTACTTCGCAAGATCCTCAACTTGTTATTGTATATACAATTATTAATGTTGCGCCAACTGTTACAACTCAAGCTGTTACAAGTGTAACAGGAACAACCTCAACAGGTAATGGAAATGTAACTGCCGATGGTGGAGCTACAATAACCGAGCGAGGTGTTTGTTGGAATACTTCGGCAACTCCGACTACCGCTAACAATAAAGCAACATCTGCGGGAACAACAGGAGCGTTTACCCCCTCAATAACGGGTTTAACTGCTGGAACTCTTTATTATGTGAGGGCGTATGCAATTAATTCGGTAGGAACAAGCTATGGAAATGAAGTAAGTTTTACTACTCTTAATGTTCCAACTGTTACAACTCAGGCGGGAACAAGTATTACTTCAACAACCGCAACAGGTAATGGAAATGTAACTGCCGATGGCGGAACTACAATAACAGAGCGTGGCGTATGCTGGAATACTTCTACAACTCCTACCACTGCTAACAGTAAAGGAATAACTGCAGGAACAACAGGAGCGTTTGCCTCCTCAATGACGGGTTTAACAGCTGGAACTCTTTATTATGTGAGGGCGTATGCAATTAATTCGGTAGGGATAAGCTATGGAAATCAGGTAACTTTTTCAACTCCGGCTCCAGCTACCGTTAATTGGAATAACAGCAATGTGCAGGAGATAACTTTAACAGCCAATCGGTCGTTAACATTTATCAATGGCAAGAGCGGGGGGCTTTATACGCTCATTATAAAACAGAATTCTACAGGCGGATGGACAGTTTCATGGCCTTCAAATGTAAAGTGGGATGGTGGTATAGCGCCTGTATTTAACACTGCACCTTATGGAGTTGGATCTGTAAAATTTGTATATGACGGTACCAATTTCCTTGATGATGGTGTTAGGTTGGATATAAAATAAATTGTTAAACAAATAAAAATTTAATCCGATGAAAAAAATTCTTTCAATTTTTATAACTATACTTTTTTTCATAGATTGCTATTCAGCTTATGCGCAAAATACACATTCAGCTACATTAGTCAGAGCGAGTTCTCAATATTTCACTGCTGCTAATAGCGCTTCTTTATCAATTACAGGTGATTTAACTGTAGAAATGTGGGTTAAATTTGCGACAGTGCCCGCAGGTGCAAACGAAACTAGAGTTTTCGCTGGAGATGGAGATGTTTCAGGAGCTTCCCACGGACCTTGGTTTTTTTTATGGAAAAGAGTATCTTCTGTCAATAAATTATCAGTTTATGTTAACTCCGGTAGTGTTCAATCAACAGTAGAAGTTAATTGGACACCAATAGTTTCAACTTGGTATCATGTGGCATTTACTTATAGCACTGCTGGAAAAATAAAATTCTATGTTGATGGAGTTCAGCAAGGAGCAGACCAGACAGTATCTCCCACTTCACTTGTTGATGCGGTAGAGGTATGGCACTTCGGTTCTTATTTTGTAAGTGGTTACTTTGACCACTTTTTTGACGGCGAAATAGACGATATTAGAGCTTGGAGTGTGGTCAGAACTGTAACAGAAATTAACGATAACAAGTGTGTAATTATTAATTCCGCATCGAATCTTCGAGGTTCTTGGCATTTAGACAACGGTCTTACTGATGCCTCAGGGAACAACAATACTCTCACTAATGTAAACTCGGCGACCATCACTACCAGTGTACCGCCTTGCGCCACTGCCCCTATTTTAACTTCACCCACTGCAACTTCTATTACTTCTACCGGTGCCACTTTAGGTGCTAATATTACTTCTAATGGAGGCGCTTCTATTACTGCAAGGGGAACCTGCTGGGGAACTTCGGCTAACCCAACTACAAATTGCGTTGCCGAAGGTGGTACCGTAACGGGAATATTCACTCAGGCAAGAACAGGATTACAGGCAGGTACAATAATATATTACAGAGGTTATGCCACAAACAGCGTAGGCACGAGCTATTCTGCCGATGGTACTTTTACTACTCTTAATATTCCTACAGTTACAACACAAGCAATTACAAATATTGCAGCAACAACAGCCACAGGTAATGGAAATGTAAGCGCAGATGGCGGAACTACAATAACCGAGCGTGGCGTATGTTGGAATACATCTGCAACTCCTACTACCGCTAACAGCAAAGCAACCTCCACTGGAACTACCGGAGCATTTACCGCTTCAATGACAGGGTTATCTATCGGCTCACTTTATTATGTCAGGGCTTATGCGATTAATTCAGTTGGTGTAAGTTATGGAAATGATGTAACTTTTACTACTCTTAATATTCCGACTGTTACAACTCCTACTGCTATATCTATTACTACCAACAGCGCCACGTTAGGCGCCAATATAACTTCAGATGGTGGCGCTGCCATCACTGCAAGAGGCACCTGCTGGGGAACTTCGGCAAACCCAAGCACAAATTGTATAGCTGAGGGCGGCACTGCAACGGGAGTATTCACCAAGCCAAGAACCGGTTTACCCGCAGGCACGCTCATTTATTACAGAGGTTATGCAACAAATAATGTGGGCACCGGATATTCCGCCGATGGTACTTTTACTACTGTTACCCCTGCTACAGTTAATTGGAATAACAGCAATGTGCAGGAAATTACATTGGATGCCAATCGTTCTTTTTCATTTACCAACGGTAAGAGCGGAGGTCTTTATACGCTCATAATAAAACAGGATGGCACAGGTGGCTGGACAGTTACTTGGTCTTCAAATATTAAGTGGGCGGGAGGAATAACTCCTATACTTAGTACAACAGCCAATGCAGTTGACCTAATAAGATTTGTGTTTGATGGAACAAATTTTCTAGGAAATGGAATAACTCTAGATATTAAATAATACCAATTTGTTATACAAATAAATTGTAAACTTATGAAAAAAATAAATCATTTATCAGAACTTAGCGAGGAGATTTCTTGCAAAGCAAAAATTCAACATCGTGGTACAATTCTCTCACGATTTACCCTAAACAGAGTCGAAGTAGGGAAAGCTTGGAGGTCTGTGGGTCCTTTTGACTTTTTAATAATTAATATACTGGCGATTTTTACCCCGGCAACTATAGTTTCGCAAAATGTACAAGTATTGGTAGTAGGCGGTGGCGGCGGTGGTGGTGGTTCCACTTCCAGTGTTGACTATCCTAGTGGTGGTGGCGGCGGTCAAGTTAGGTATAATGCATCTTTTGCTTTGTCAATTCAAGCATATTCTGTTACTGTTGGAGATGGTGGAGCTGGACAAACAGTTAGCGGTTATCCTGGTATTGATGGAAGTAATAGCATTTTTAGCACAATAACAGCAATAAGTGGTAAAGGAGCAACAGCCAGTTCATCAAAAGGTGGTACGAGCGGTTCAGGAAAAGCGGGGGGGGCTTCAAATGGCGGTGGCGGCGGAGGTGGCGGTGATAATGCTGTTGGATCAAATGGAGTTAGCTTTAGTGTTGGCGGCGCGGGTGGTGGAGGCACTGCTAATTCTATTACCGGCACCTCTGTAACGTATGGTGGTGGAGGTGGTGGCGGCGCGGGCGATACAGGTGGTTCAGCAGGGGCAGGTGGTGGCGGTTCAGGAGGCGGTCCAAACCCAACTGAAGGATTGGCAAATTCAGGAGGAGGTGGTGGTGGAAGTACAGGTGCAACTTCTAGGAAAGGTGGGTCGGGTGTTGTAATTATCAGATATCTCACTACTGATTTTGGAACGTGTACCGGTGGAACCATCACAACAGACGGTTCATATACTATTCATACTTTTACCTCAAGCGGAACATTTACTACAGTAGAAGCAACAAGCGTCCCTACTATAACTTCTCCTACTTCAACTACAATCACATCTACAACCGCCACTTTAGGCGCTAATATTACTTCTAATGGAGGCGCTTCAATTACTGCAAGGGGAACCTGCTGGGGAACTTCGGCTAGTCCAACCACCAACTCCGTTGCCGAAGGTGGAACCTCAATGGGAATATTCACTCAGGCAAGAACAGGATTACCGGCAGGTACGCTCATTTATTACAGAGGTTACGCAACAAACAGCGTAGGCACAGGATATTCTGCCGATGGTACTTTTACTACTCTTAATATCCCGACTGTTACAACTCCTACTGCCACATCTATTACAACCAACAGCGCTACTATTGGCGCCAATATAACTTCGGATGGTGGCGCTACAATCACAGCAAGAGGCACATGCTGGGGAACTTCGGCAAACCCAAGCACAAATTGTGTTTCTGAGGGCGGCACAACAACAGGAGTATTTACCCATGCACGAACAGGATTTCCAAGTGGTACACTCATATATTACAGAGGTTATGCTACAAACAGCGTGGGTACCGGGTATTCCACCGATGGTACTTTTACTACTGTTACATTTGCTACAGTAAATTGGAACAACAGCAACGTGCAGGAAATTACTTTGACGGCAAATCGTTCTTTCACATTTACCAACGGTAAGAGTGGTGGCATATATAACCTTATCATTAAACAGAATAGTATAGGCGGATGGACTATTTCATGGCCGCCTAATGTTAAGTGGACAGGTGGAATAATGCCAACATTTTCAACTTTACCTGATGCTGTCGACATTTCAAGATTTATTTTTGATGGCTCTAATTATTTAGAAATAGGAACTAACATAAATATTAAGTAATTTTGTTAAACAAATAAAAATATTACCTGATGAAAAAACTTCTCTTAATTTTAATTACGATACTTTTTTTTAGTATTTCGAACTCTGCTAATGCAGCTATAGCATATAACTCATCTTATAATGCCGGTGGAGCTGGATCATACTCTTTCACTAACACCGGTGGAAATTTCATGGTGCTTCTTGTTGGTTTAACCTCAGCAACTCCCGTTTCTGCAACTTATAATGGTGTTAGCCTCACATCACAGGTAGTTCAGCAAATGAGTTCGCAATCTAACTGGATTCAAATGCTAATTTTAATGTCTCCTGCTACAGGCGCGAACACCTTAGTTATTACAGGTTCTAACTTTAATGCATCATCGGTTGCAACTTATTCCGGAGTAAAAACTTCAGGTCAACCGGAAGCGCTTTCTTATGGAACTACTAGCGGCACATCTATCACACGTTCAATCACCACTGTTACAAATAATAGTTGGGTAATTGCAGGATTTGGAGCAAATGGACAGCCAACAACATATACAAATGTTACTGCAAGGGCATCTAATTCATTTCCTTACTTAGGTGATAATAATGCTGCAATTACTCCAGTTGGGTCTTATTCACAAACTGCAGGTCTTAGTGGATCAACTCCATGGGCAATGATACAAATATCAATCGCACCGGCGCCTGCAACTGCGCCTATACTTACTTCACCCACTGCTACTGCTATTACAACTAATACTGCCTTGCTTGGCGCAAATATAACCTCCGATGGAGGCGCTACCATTACCGCGAGAGGTGTTTGCTGGGGTACTTCGGCAAACCCAGCCACAAACTGTGTTGCAGAAGGCAATACAACAACCGGAATATTTACCCATGCACGAACAGGATTTCCAAGTGGTACACTCATATATTACAGAGGTTATGCCACAAACAGCGCCGGTACAGGATATTCTGCCGATGGAACTTTTAATACTCTTGTTACCGCATCAAATGCTATGGAAATACTTGTAGTTGCTGGAGGCGGTGGAGGTGGTGGATGGCATGGTGGTGGTGGTGGTGGCGGTGGTTTGTTATATGACGCATCACACACTGTTACAGCTCAAGCATATACTGTTACTGTTGGTGGCGGTGGTTTGTCAGGCAACACTTATTATGACACAAGAGCCACAAATGGTGGAAATTCTATCTTTCATACAATAACAGCATTTGGCGGAGGACATGGAGGCTCTGCAACACCAGCAGGCGCTGATGGAGGCTCAGGTGGAGGAGATGGATATGGCGCTCTTGGTCAGGGTTTGGGTACATCAGGACAAGGAAACAATGGAGGAACTGCTTCCGGCATTCCCGGTTACTCTACCGGAGGTGGTGGTGGAGCAGGAAAAGCAGGAGCTAATGGAACTCAGAGTATTTCAGGGAATGGCGGTGACGGTCTTCCATATTCAATCTCAGGATCAAGTGTTTATTATGCCGGTGGTGGTGGTGGTGGTTCTTCCAGTGTAGTTTCAAACGGAACAGGTGGGCTTGGAGGAGGAGGAAATGGGGCAAATTATAATAACAGTCCAAGCGCTGCAATTCCCGGAACTAATGGATTAGGTGGTGGCGGCGGTGGTTGCTATGAAACAAATACTGCCGGATCAGGTGGTTCAGGTGTTGTTATCATCAGCTATAAAACTGCGGACTGGTCTGCTTACACTATAAATGGGGGTACCATTACTACCAATGGGGCATATACAGTACACACATTTAACAATAGTGGGGTTTTTAGCGTTGTAATGAGCGCTCCTATAGGTACTATAAAAGCATTGGTTGTAGCTGGGGGTGGTGGTAATAGTGGCAATACCGGTGGCGGTGGTGGCGGCGGAGTTCTTTATGAAGCAATACATAATATTACAACACAAGTATATACCGTTACCGTTGGAGCTGGTGGTAGTACAGAATCTACAGGAGGAAATTCTGTTTTTGATAATATGTCTGCAATTGGCGGTGGTAAAGGAGCTTATAATACTGCAGGATATTCAGGAGGATCTGGTGGTGGTGGTGGAAGCCAATCTCCGTGGACAGGTGGATACGGTATTTCCGGGCAAGGTTACAATGGCGGAAATGGATATTCCACAAACAGCTCATCTGGCGGTGGTGGTGGCGGTGCAGGAGCAGTTGGTGGAAATGGTACTTCAAGCATAGGAGGTAATGGTGGAAATGGAGTAACATATTCAATTTCCGGTTCATCAGTAACCTATGGCGGTGGCGGCGGAGCTGGAGGCACAATAACCGGAGGCGCTGGTGGTACCGGAGGTGGTGGAAAGGGAGAGGATGGTAGTAGTAATAATTCAACTGCTGGGACTCCAAATACCGGAGGAGGTGGTGGTGCAGGTTGGAATACAAGTGGTAAGGCAGGTGGTTCGGGTATTGTAATTATTTCATATAAAACTGCTGATTTTACTGCATATACAATTACCGGAGGCACTGAAACAACTGATGGAGCAAACACGGTTCACACATTCTTATATCCGGGTGGAAATTTTACTGTAATGAACCCTGCACCTACAGTTACGGCAATTTCTCCATCAAGTGCTACAAATACAGCTTCTATTTCCATATCTTCTGTAACAGGCACATATTTTCAATCAGGAGCCACAGTTAAACTTACTAAAAGTGGTCAAAGTAATATAAATTGTACCGGTTTCACTTTTTCCAATTCCACTACATTAATTACCGGAACTTGTCCAATCACAGGAGCCGCTACCGGACAGTGGAATGTTGTAGTTACAAACCCTGATACGCAAACAGGAACCTTAACAAATGGTTTCAGTATTAAC
The DNA here is from genome assembly GCA_013334735.1 of Bacteroidota bacterium. Lineage (GTDB taxonomy): Bacteria > Bacteroidota > Bacteroidia > Bacteroidales > CG2-30-32-10 > JAAXXA01. The sequence continues at coordinate 25,725 of JAAXXA010000001.1, read as the reverse complement.
AGTCCTGCAGCAGTAAACTGGAATAACAGCAATGTACAGGAAATAACCTTGACTACCGATCGTTTGTTTACTTTCACTAACGGAAAAAGTGGAGCTATTTATACTTTAATTATTAAGCAAAATGCAACAGGCGGATGGAAAGTTTCATGGCCTTCAAATGTGAAATGGATTGGCGGTACAGCGCCAACATTAACCTCTAATGCTAATGCTGTTGACATGTTTAAGTTTGTGAATGACGGAACTAATTTTTTAGGAGATACACCGGCATTAGATATTAAATGATTTTTTATGAGCATATTATTTTTTACTATCCATAAAAAATCCATATAAAATAATGGGGTTGTCCATGATAAATCAAGATATAATTAATTTATTATCCATATAAAATCCATATATTTACAAACTAATTTTTAGCATTATATAAATTATATTAATAGATCAATAAAAGTAAAAACAATAATGTCAACAAAATATATATATCAATTCTCAAAAAGCATAATATATGCTTTTTACACTTGTCCCCCTAAGTGTACTTGTGGTGATCGCAGTCGAACGAGTCGAAGGTTCAACTTTTCACTTGCATTTGTAATACTGAGCACATTCGCTTTTCTTAATATAAATTCCATTGAAACTTCTGCTCAGGGCAATGATGCCTATACGAAAACCCTCCTTCACATGAACGGTACAAACGGCTCTACCACCTTCACCGACAACGCAGGAGGTAGTTCTCATACTTTTACTCCTGTTGGAAATACACAAATAAGTACTGCACAACATAAATTTGGAACAGCTTCCGGATTTTTTGATGGAAGTGGTGATTACTTAACAACCCCAGATTGCGACGATTGGTCTTTTGGCGATGGAGATTGGACTATTGACACTTGGGTTTACCTTACAGAACAACCCGGCTCAGCTACTGGAAATTACTATAATATTGTTTCGCAATCTCAAGCAGCCGGTCAAGATGGAAATAATTTTTTCTATGCCGCATATAGATGGGGTGGTCCAACAGAGACATTTTTAGAATGTGTGTTAAAAACAGGTGGAACTACTCATTTTGTCGCTCAAACTGTAATGAATGAAATATCGTTAAACACATGGCATCACTTCGCCTGGGTTAGATATGGAACTACTGTCAAAGCATACTTAGATGGAACATTAGTTGAAACAAGCGGAACAATCGTGGGAACACCGGCAAACCTCACCGGCGTATTGAATGTTGGAACTTGGCCGACATACACAACACACTTTTTCACTGGATGGATGGACGAATTAAGAATTTCAAAAGGAATAGCAAGATGGACTGCAAACTTTACCCCTCCAACTTCAGAATATTTAATAGAAGCTCCAACTGTTTCTGCTATAAATCCGAACAATAGTGTTAATACGGGATCTGTTTTTATAAGTTCTGTAACAGGCAGCAACTTTCAGTCAGGAGCCACGGTATCGCTCACTAAGAGTGGTCAAAGTGATATAAATTGTACAGGTTTCAACTTTGCCAATTCTTCAACATTAAGTAACGGTACTTGTCCAATTACAGGAGCCGCTGTTGGCAACTGGAATATAATAGTTACGAACCCTGACAATCAGTTTGGAACCCTGACGAATGGTTTCGCTATTAACAATCCTCTCTATTTTTCAAATGCATGCACTGGTGGTAGCATCACACATATAGGCGGAAACACAATTCACACTTTTACAAGTAATGGAACTTTGGTTTGTACAGAAACAGGCACTGTAAATGTTTTGATAGTAGGTGGCGGAGGTGCGGGTGGAGGCAATACAGGAGCTGGCGGAGGCGCGGGTGGTTTTATTTCCACTTCAACTTCAGTTTCCGGAAATATAACTGTAACAGTTGGTAACGGAGGCACTGGTGTTATTAACACAATTAGTGATGGAACTCCCGGTGGTAATGGGGGAAATTCAGTATTTGGAACCATCACTGCTTTCGGAGGAGGAGGTGGCGGAAGTTATAGTGGCTCAACAACAAATGGAGAAGGACAAAATGGAGGCGCTGGTGGTGGCGGTGGAACAGCTGAATCAACGTTCACTAATGCTGGCGGTATAGGTTCTCAAGGATATAATGGAGGGACAGGATTTGCTAACACCAGCAATAATTACGCTTCCGGCGGTGGTGGTGGCGCTGGATCAGCCGGCACCAATGCTTCTCCGGGAACAGGTGGTAATGGTGGAGTTGGAAGAACTTCAAGTATTTCCGGTTCTTCGGTAACTTATGCCGGAGGTGGTGGCGGTTCAGCATATACTACTTTCGGAACTGGAGGAACCGGAGGTGGTGGGAATGGAACACACGCTCCCAATGTTTCAGCAGGCTCAGCAGGAACAGCTAATACAGGCGGCGGAGGTGGTGGCGGAAAAGGCTCAACTTCAGACAACTCTTATTCCGGTGGTTCAGGAATTGTGATTGTCAGTTACCTCTTTCCTGTTCCTACCCCAGCCACAGTTAACTGGAATAACAGCAATGTGCAGGAAATTACACTAACAACAACTCGTTCTTTTACATTTACAAACGGCAAGAGCGGAGGTATATATACTTTGATGATAAACCAGGATAACACTGGTGGCTGGGCTGTATCTTGGCCAGCAAATGTCAAGTGGGCGGGTGGTACAGCACCAATATTTACTACAACTGCAAACTCCATTGATCTTCTGAAATTTGTATATAACGGGACTTATTATTTAGGATATGCACCTGCATTAGATTTTAAATAACTTATTATCATCATTTTATTTTTTTACTTTCCATAAAAAATCCATATAAAATAATAGGGTTATCCATAAAAAATCCATATAGATTATTTTTATTTTTTTTATATACATTATAATTTTGTACTTTATTATTAATTATTGTTAAAAAAATAAAAATGTAACCCTATGAAAAAATTTCTTTCAATTTTATTACTAATATTTTACTATTCAGGAACATATTATATCCATGCACAAGATTTATATTCAGCAAAACTAACATCTGCTGGTTCACAAAGATTAAAAGTGGCTGACAATGCTTCTCTTTCTTACACCGGAAACAATACCTTGGAGTTTTGGTTTAAAATAAATACTCAACCGGGGTCTCCAATTACAGTGATGGGTAAAACTGCCGGTAATGGAGGTGGAGGTTGGTTATTGTATTATGGTGTTGACTGGGTTTATTCTGGATGTCAATTTGGAATTTACAATTTCTCTTATACCGAAAATGTTTTTACATCTGCATTCATTGTACAAACAATTACAACTAATACATGGTATCATATTGCTATAGTAGAAACAGTTGCAAATCCTGCAGCAACAAGATGGGAGTTCTTTTTTAACGGGACTTCTGTTGGCAATGGATTAGGCGGCAATCAGGGTGGAGGTTGTACTTTAATTGATAATTCTACAAATTTATACATAAACGGAGTCCAAAGTTATGGAGATTTCCAAATTGATGATGTCCGATTATGGAATGTTGCCAGATCAGGGGGGCAAATAAATGATAATAAATGTGTTGAAATCAATTCCGCGTCAAATCTTCAGGCTTCGTGGCACTTGAACAATTCGCTTGTTGACGGATCAGGAAATGGAAATACTCTTACTAATGAAAATTCAGCAACATTTGTATCAGATATGGCTTCATGTCTGGCAAGTGCGCCTTCAGTTACCTCCCCCACCTCAGCTTCCATTACATCTACAGGCGCTACTTTGGGCGCTAATGTTACTTCTGATGGTGGCGCTACAATCACAGCGAGAGGCACTTGCTGGGGAACTTCGGCTAATCCTACCACCAATTGTTTAGCAGAAGGAAGCACAACCTCGGGAGTGTTTACCCATGCAAGAACAGGGATGCCGGCCGGTACTCTTATATATTATAGAGGTTACGCGACAAATGGAGCCGGAACAGGCTATTCAAGCGATGACACTTTTACTACTCTGAACATTCCTACAATTACTACTCCAACTGCAACTTATATTACAAGCAATTCTGCAACAATGGGGGCTAACATAACTTCAAATGGAGGCGCAACAATCACATCAAGAGGTACTTGCTGGGGAACTTCAGCAAACCCAACTACCAATTGTGTTGCCGAAGGTGGCACTGCAACCGGAATATTTACTCAGGCGCGAACGGGTTTATCATCCAGCCCTGTTATATATTACAGGGGTTATGCTACAAACAGCGTGGGTACTGCATATTCCTCCGATGGAACTTTTACTACTCTTTTTACCCCGGCTACTATTAACTGGAATAACAGCAACGTGCAGGAAATCACACTAACTACCTCTCGTTCATTTATTTTTACAAACGGTAAGAGTGGAGGCATATATAATTTGATGATAAACCAGAATGCTACAGGTGGATGGGCAATTTCCTGGCCCTCAGATGTTAAGTGGGCAGGCGGTATAGTCCCAACATTTACTGCCACACCTAACGCTACTGATCTTGTAAAATTTATTTATAATGGAACCTATTATCTCGGAAACGGAATTACTCTGGACATTAAATGATTATGTTTACAAAAAGGTTAAATTCCCGCATTTTTAAACCAACTATATTAAGTTACTGATTGCCGAATGCCGACTGCCTATTGCCGACTGCTGACTGTAAACTGCCTACTGCAACTTTTCCTGCTGGCATTAAACAAATTACCCTAGACCTGATAAAATTTCCCTTTTTCTTTAATAAATTGTATTTACCTGATTTCGTGCGCTTTAATATTTAAGCCCATATTAAGTCCATAAAAAATCCATAAGAAATCCATATAAATTAGACAACCTATCCATAAGAAATCCATATAGATTATTATTAATATCTTGATTTGCGAGGTAACTTCGCACGCTATTTATAATATGTTACTAACAATTATTTAATTGACAAGAGATCGGACAAATTACAATCAAAAAAAAATTATGAAAATAAAAAAAACTTTCAAAATTGCAAAATGCATTATTTATGCCCTGCTAATTATCAATAGTCAATTATCAATTGTTAATTGTTTTTCTCAAGGTGTATCAATCAATACCACCGGCAATGAAGCTGATAACTCCGCAGCCCTTGATATAAGCAGTACAACGCAAGGAGTGCTGATGCCACGCATGACCACAATACAGCGGGATTTGATAACTTCACCTGCTACCGGTCTTATGATTTTTAATATTACGACAAACTGTTTTGAAGCTTATGTAAATGGAGCTTGGAACATTGTATCATGTCCCACCACTTGTACACTTCCTTCAGCAGCAGGAACCATTAGCGGAACAACTAATGTTTGTCCCGGTCAAAGTGCGGTTTTATATTCAGTTCCCGCTATTGCCGGAGCCACTAGCTATATATGGTCTTATTCAGGAACAGGGGCTTTTATCGTCGGTTCAACAAATGCGGTAATTGTATATTTTTCAGAAACTACTTCTTCCGGCAACCTTACTGTTACTGGAGCAAATGCTTGTGGCAATGGCGTTATTTCGGCTAACTATGGAATAGCTGTGAATCCCACACCCCCAAGTATTACAATACAACCGGTAAGTCCTACCGCTGTTTGTGGAGGTATAGGAGCTCCTTCATTCACACTTACAGCAACAGGATCAGGATTAGCTTATCAATGGCAGGAGTATATAAGTAGTTGGAATGATGTAGCAAATGCAGGTGTTTATTCTGGGGCTACTACAGCAACTTTAACCATAACTAATCCTTCAGTTGAAATGAATACTTACAAATACCGCTGTATAGTCAGTGGCACATGTACATATACAACCTCTGACGGAATTGCTACATTAACAGTTAACAACTTGCCCGCTTCTGTTACTACACTAGAAGCCACAGGAATAGGCTCTCACCTGTTCAAAGCCAACTGGAATTCTTCCACTTATGCTACATCTTATTGTATTGATGTTTCGTTAAATACAGGTTTCTCTTCATTTGTAACAGGGTATAACAATCTTAATGTAGGAAATATACTTTCGTACGATATTACAGGATTAACTATCGGAACAAGCTATTATTATCGTGTAAGGGCAGTTAACAGTTGCGGAAGCAGTGGAAATTCAAATACTATCAGTGTAACTACAGCTAATATAGCAGCTAATTTAGTTTCATATTGGAAATTGGACGAATCTTCGGGAAATGCTGTAGATGCTGTTGGTTCAAATACACTTACAAATACTAATACAGCTACATATCCTGCAGGAAAAATAAATAATGGTGTTTTGACTAATCCTTCAGGGGATAGATACTTAATAAAATCGAGCCCATCAGGACTTTCAGGTTTATCAGACATAACGATAAATGTTTGGGCAAGACCAAGAGTTGCACAAATTGGTTTGGCAGGTACTGTCGAGTTCGGTACAGCTGCAACTGCGCAATCATGCGGTTTAGGTTTTACTGCTTCTGGTTTGTGTTGTATTAGTTACAGTAATGATGTTTATATTAATTATTCTTATGCTGTTGGAAGTTGGGTAATGTACACTATGACAATAAAAGGTTCTACAAAAAAAGTCAATTTTTATGCTAATGGTTCTTATATTGGAACAGAGCAAACTTTTGTGAATACTCTGAACATAGGTTCTACCTTCTGTTCAATCGGTATTCAATGCCCAGCTTCATTAAATACTTTTGATGGAAATATTGATGAGGCCGGTGTTTGGTCTCGCGTTTTAACTACAGCTGAAATATCCGCTCTTTATAATAGTGGCGCGGGTTTACAGTACCCCTTTTAATTAAAATTAAAATTAAAATATAAACAAAAACATTTATTATGAAAACAAAAACACCTTATGCCTCCGCCATAGGCGTATGCCTTATTGCCTTATACCTTTTTTTAACTTTTCACTGTTTTTCTCAGGGTGTAAGCATCAACACCACCGGCGCTGCTGCCGATAATTCGGCAATGCTGGATGTAAGCGCCACCAATCAGGGAATGCTAATACCCCGCATGACTACTACAAACAGAGATTTAATCAGTTCTCCTGCCGAAGGCTTGCTTATATACAATACCACTACAAAGTGCTTTGAAGCATTCGTAAATGGAGCATGGAATATGGGGTTTTGCCCATGTAATCCTCCTTTGGTTCCTACAGCTAACGCTGCTTCAAATAGAACAGCCTCATCATTTACAGCCAACTGGAGCGCCTCAGCGGGAGCATCATCTTATTATTTTGATGTATCAACTGTGAGCAATTTTGCTTCTTTTATGGGAACTTACAATAGTTTGAATGTTGGAACAGCTCTTACTTATAATATTACAGGACTAACAGCAGGTGCAACCTATTATTATCGTGTAAAAGCAGTTAGTAGTTGTGGAATAGGGGCGAATTCAAATACTATCACAACAACTACGGTAAGTTTAACAAATAATCTGGTTGCTTTTTGGAAACTTGATGAATCGGGATCTGTGTCGGCTGTTGATGCTACCGGTAATGCAAACGATATGGGTAACTATAATTCTGCGCAGTTTTCAGGAACATCTCCTCTTATAAATAACCATATAGTTTTAAATGGGACTAATCAATATCTTAAGGGGGTTTCTTCTACCAGTTTAAACACTATTTCGAGTGGATTCTCTGTGTCTTTTTGGGTAAATTTTGCTTCCGGTGGAACTTCACAAATTTCAGGTTTTATTGATCGTTGGGCAGAACAGGATCCTGATCGTTTTTTATGGAGATTGGAGTACTGGAATAATGGTGCTATTGACGGCATATTCTCTGATGACGGTACATACAATACAAATCATTATTCTTCTTTTCAAACTCAATCTAATTATATAACCGCGGCAGATGAGGGAATTTGGACACATTTAGTCCTTACATACGATGTAGGATTAAACACTTTTAAAATTTATAAAAACAATGTTTGTACTACACCTGCAAATACTGGTTATAACATTACTTCTATTTATACAAATAACTACAATATCCACATTGGCGCTTTATGGTCTACAAATACTTTTATTCGTTACTTAAAAGGATCGTTAGATGAAATGGGGCTTTGGAGTAGAGCTTTAACAACAAATGAAGTTTCTGATTTATACAATAGTGGTGCTGGTTTGCAATATCCATTTTAATTATTAAGCGCGTTTATATTTGACCTGCATTATTCACATATTCTCCAAAACTTAATGCATTTTTATGACAACGAAAAAAGTTTTTAAACTCTTAAATGTCTTCGTGTTTACCTCACTAATTATAACTTGTCAGTTATCAATTTTAAATTGTTTTTCTCAAGGCATAGCCGTCAATACCTCGGGTGCAGCTGCAGATGACTCAGCAATACTTGATTTGAGCACTATATCCCAAGGCATTTTGATTCCGCGCATGACTGAAGCTCAAAGAAATGCAATTCCTTCTCCGGCTGAAAGTCTTTTAATTTACAATACCTCTTCTGAAAGGTTTAATTATTTTAAAAGCGCAGGCACAGCAGGGTGGTACGAGTTATCATCCGGGTTTTTGTCTTCTGCTGCAACAGGTATTAATAAAACTGGTGGTGGTATAGCTATAAATGAAATAGGCGCTCTTGCTGATAGTTCAGCAATATTGGATATTTATTCAACTTCTAGAAGGGTGCTAATTCCTAGAACAACATCTCTTCCTTCATCTCCTGTCAGAGGATTAATAATTTATTATAATAATTCATTTCAGTATTTTAATGGTAGTTCGTGGAAAACTATTTGTGAAACGTATGTTTCGGCGGCATCTACCGGCGCAAGCCTATCATCTTTAGGAGTATCCATAAATACTACCGGATACGAAGCAGTCCCTTCTGCAATGCTTGATGTGAATTCCAATAATAGCGGCTTACTAATACCGAGAATGACTTGCGATGAAAGGAATTTAATATTACCAAAGCAAGGTTTGATGATTTACAACTTAACCGACAATACTTTAAATTATTCTTTCGAAAACGGTTCTTATAAATGGTATGAATTGGAAACGGATACCTTGCCTGAACCAAATACTATAAGCGGTTTGGTAACAGTCTGCAGCGGGCAAACAGGTGTTGCTTATTCAATTGATGCTATTACAGGAGCAACATCATATACATGGAGTGGACCAAGTGGAACAGTATTAACACCTGTAAGTCCTACAACAAGCTTAAGTGTTACCGCTGCTTTTGGTTCTGCATCAGGCGATATTTCTGTTATTGCAAATAATGCCTGTGGCGCAAGCGCTCCCTGTAGGATGGCAATAACTGTTAATTCAACAGTTGAGAAAGGTCAGTTTGCTTATGGAGGAACGGGCGATGATGTGGGAATGGATATTAAACAAACTAGCGATGGTGGATATATAATGGCTGGATATACTAACAGTTTCGGGGCTGGAGGCAATGATGTTTACGTTGTAAAAACAGACTCTTTCGGTAACTTGCAATGGAGTAAAACTTATGGTGGTGCGGCCAATGACTACGCTAATTGTATTTTGCAAACATCGGACGGAGGATTTATAATTGGTGGAGGTACAAGTAGTTTTGGTTCTTCAGACGCTATTTATATTATTAAAACTGATGATTCAGGCGCTATTGTCTGGACAAAAACTTATGATGGAGGCTCTAACATGGAAGCAGGCTCCGGCGCTCAGAAAATTATTGAGGATGGAGGCAGTTTTGTTGTTGCTGCAAATACTTTTATTTACGATGCAACCTGGGTACATTATGAACATTATGACTGGGCTTTTTTTAAGATAGATGTTAGTGGTTCTGTGATTTGGGCAAATAAATTTGCAAGCGGTGGTGCAACTAACGACTTATGCTCAAATGTTATTAAAACCAATGATGGTGGATATTTGTTCTCAGGTCACAGTTCTTCCCCTTTTATGGGGTTACTGTTAATTAAAACCAACAACGCTGGAAGTGTTACATGGGCAAATTCTTATAATTTGCCGGGGAACTGGAGCAATGGAGGCGGACTTATTCAGGATAGCAATGGCGATTATGTAATATCCGGTTCAAGTGATGCAAGTGGTTTGTTTCTTACTAAAATTAATATTGCCGGCACAATGATATTTTGTAAATATGGTACTGCCGGATATTTAGATAGAAAAGCGAACTTGTTAATTCAATCATCCGATGGATCATACATGGTTACAGGCGGTTATTCAGGGAGCTTATTATTAATCAAATATACACAGTCAGGAGAAATAACATGGGCAAAAAACTATGGTAATACTAGCTCAACTGCTGAAAGTGTTATTCAGAATATGAGTAACGGATTTGCGATGGTGGGTTATACTAATAGCTTTGGCGTAGGTGGAACTGATTTCTTTTTAGTTATTACAGATAATACAGGCGCAAGCGGTTGTAGTGAAACATTATCCTCGTTATACTCAAGCAATACTACTGTTGGCTCATCTGCTGTTTCCACTGGTTTAACCTCATTTACAACAGGTTCAGGAGCTACTGAAACTTCGCAAATAACCAAAAAAAATATTCAATGCACCAGTTGTCCTTAACGAATAAATAAAAATTAAAATTATGAACTTAGCAAAACGTCCGCCAATGGCGGATCACAGCTTTTCCCGAACTCGATTCGGGAAACACCTTATTAAAATAAATAATAACGTGAGTAAAACAAAAACACCTTATGCCTTATGCCTCCGCCATAGGCTGATGCCTTATGCCTTTTTTATTGCCTTATACCTTTTTTTAACTTTTCACTGTTTTTCTCAGGGCATAAGCATCAACACAACCGGTAATGAAGCTGATAACTCCGCAGCCCTTGATATAAGCAGTACAACACAGGGCGTACTGATACCACGTATGACTACAACACAACGTGATCTGATAACATCACCAGCAGCTGGTCTTATAATATTTAATATTACGACAAACTGTTTTGAAGCTTATGTAAATGGAGCTTGGAATACAGTATCGTGCCCTGCCGCTTGTACACCTCCTACACAACCAAGTATAATTACAGGTTTAAACTCTGTTTGCCAAAGTCAGAGTAATGTATCTTATTCAGTTACAAATGTTTCTGGAGTTACTTATACTTGGACATATTCTGGTACAGGTTTTAATTATCCATTAGGCTACCCTTCAAACTCAATTACTGCAAATTTCATTACCGCTACTTCCGGCACACTAACAGTTACGCCAAGCAATACTTGTGGCAATGGTACTCCTCAAACTTTAACAATTACGATAAATGCGGCTCCAACATCAGCTGCTGCGGGTACTGATATAAATCCTGCCGGTGGTGTTAGCATTGCCACATTAGCGGGAAATACACCCACAGTTGGTACAGGCTTGTGGTCAGTAGTATCCGGCACAGCCACCATAACTACTCCAAATTCTCCAACTTCCGGAGTAACAGGATTAGAAGTACCCGGTGTAGCAACTCTGCGTTGGACGATTTCAAATTCAACTTGTACAGCTTCTACTGACGATGTGGTTATTACTACTACTGCTTTTACTTGTGATAACATTTATGCTGTTTCCCACACTATTGGTACAGTATCGCCTGAAACAAAAACAGTGAACTATGGAACTGTAACAACAAGTCTTTCGGGCGCTAGTAAATGCTGGATTACTCAAAACTTAGGTTCTAATAATCAGGCATCTTCAGCAACTGATGCCTCTGAAGCCTCCGCAGGTTGGTATTGGCAGTTTAACAGAAAGCAGGGATATAAACACGATGGAAGTACTCGTACACCAAGTACAACCTGGATTACTTCTATAAACGAAACCAGCGACTGGTTGCCTGTCAATGATCCATGCAAAATTGAGCTTGGCAACGGTTGGCGTATCCCTACCCAAACTGAATGGACTGCTGCTGATGGCTCTCCACAAAATTGGAGTACATACACCGACACTTACAATTCAGTGTTAAAACTTCATGCTGCAGGCTACCTGACAAGCGGCGATGGTTCGTTAAGTCTTCGAGGTAACTACGGTTTCTATTGGAGTAGCTCGCAGTACGATGCTACCTACGGCTGGCTAATGCGATCTTACAGCGCTTATTGTGGTGTATATCACGATGAAATCAAGGCTATTGGTAATTCCATACGTTGCATTAAAGACAATCCTACTCCTGCATTTTCTTGTGGCAACGCTTTACCTATTACCCATACACTCGGCATTGGAGTAGCCCCTGTAACAAAGACAGTAAACTATGGCACAGTAACAACAAGTCTTTCAGGAGCAAGTAAATGCTGGATAACCCAAAACCTTGGCGCCGATCAACAGGCAACTTCTGCTGCTACAGATTTAACTGATGCCTCTGCGGGTTGGTATTGGCAGTTTAACCGAAAGCAGGGATATAAAGTTGGCTCAACTCCTACATGGACTATTTCAATTAGTGAAGCAAGTGATTGGCTTCCAATTAACGACCCCTGCACCTCAGAGCTTGGCTCAGGTTGGCGTATCCCTAGTTTCACGGAATGGACGAATGTTGTGGCTGGTTGGCCTAATTATACCGACATTTATAATTCTGTTTTAAAAATCCATGGAGCAGGTACACTCAGAATTAATGGTGTGCTGGAATATCGTGGTTACTGGGGCTACTATTGGGGCAGTACGCAGAATAGCGCTAGTAATAGCTGGTTAATTACTTTCGATGGTGGTCCGAGCCACATGGTCAGCTACGAAAAAGCTTTTGGTGCATCACTCCGTTGCTTAAAAGACTGACAATTTGATTTACCCCGTTAAATACGAAGTTATCTAATGGGGTAAATTTGTCAATTTAATGGTTACTTTGAATTAAGCATACTAAAACTATATTAAAATTAAAATATATATATTATGAAAACAAAATCTCCTTTTGCCTTATGCCTCCGCCATAGGCGGATGCCTTATGCCTTTTTTATTGCCTTATGTCTTTTTTTAACTTTTAATTGTTTCGCTCAGGGCGTAAGCATCAATACCACAGGAAATGAAGCCGATAACTCCGCAGCCCTTGATATAAGCAGCACAACGCAAGGCGCTCTTATTCCAAGAATGACTATGGCGCAGCGAAATCAGTTAATTGGCTCTGATGGTATCTCGGGACATGCCCCTGCCACAGGTTGCTTAATTTATCAAACCGACAACACTCCCGGCTATTATTACTACAATGGCTCTGCTTGGATGCAGGCTATAGGTCCCACAGGCGCTTCTGGTACTAATGGAACCAATGGAGCGGCAGGTAATACAGGCGCAACAGGTCCAACAGGCGCTGCGGGAAGCAACGGAAGTAATGGAACAACAGGTAACACCGGTGTTACAGGAATTACAGGCACAACTGGCACTACAGGCTCTGATGGGCAAACATCTGGTCAACTTTATTGGTTTCATCACGCGGATTCAGATATTTCCGGATATGAAGGTTTCAAACGAATTCCAAACGCGGGATCAGAAGTAATTGAAGCAATACCTTGCACTAATTCAAATACTGAATATTTAGTGGATGCATACGCAACACTTCCCGCTGTTCCCGGTTTATCAAGCTTCCCAATTGGTTTGTGGCAATTCCATACTTATGGTTTTGTTAACGCTAACACCGGAAATTTAGTTTTCAGAGTTTTTAAAAGAATTTCCGATTCTCCCTATACTGAAACTGAAATATTTAATGTTACAAGCCCCAATATTACAAATACTTCTGTAGCAGAAATAATTACCAATTATACTCAAACAAGTCCGGTAGCAATGAACTCATCCGATAGAATAATTGTTAAAATATATGTTAAAAACACTAATGGCAATAAAACCGTAAGCTTTGTATATGAAGGCTCTACTCATGTTTCTTATGTAATTACTTCATTCGGGTTAACTGCAGTTGTTGGAGCAACGGGAGCTACAGGAGCAACAGGTCCTTTGGTTACAGGTAATTCAGGACAAACTTTACGAAACGATGGCTCGGGCTGGGCTGCAAACAGTTTATTATATAACAATGGAACTAACGTTGGTATCGGTACAGTAAGCCCGGCTTCTTCGGCACTACTTGATTTGAGTTCAACTACGCAAGGAATACTTATACCCCGTGTTGCTATAGCTAACAGACCTACCACTCCTGCCACAGGTCTAATAATTTACAATACCGATTGTAATGAACTACAATATTATAATGGCACAACATGGATAAGTGTCATGAACAGTTTATCATTATTTCCACCTGTGGCTGCTGTTGGTAGTGGAGCTACAGAAACACAAATAACTGCTAACTGGAATGTCTCTACGGGTGCAACACATTACCATCTTGATGTATCTACAAGTGGCAGTTTTGCAAATTTTGTAACAGGCTTTAGCAATAAGGATGTAAGTACCGTAATTACATGTAATATAACAGGTCTCACTTGCGGAACAACCTATTACTATAGGGTAAGAGCGGAGAATACTTGCAGCACAAGCGGTAATTCAGGAGCAATAACTTATGCTACTTCAGTTTGTTTTAACTGCGGCAGTACGATAACAGATTCCCGAGATAGCAAACAATATGCTAGTGTTCTCATAGGTACTCAATGTTGGATGGCTCAAAACATGAATGTAGGTATTAAAGTTGCCGGTAGTGCTACTCAAACCAGCGGAACTGATAATAATAATACTAGTATAGAAAAATATTGTTATGGAGATAATGAAGCCAATTGCACTTCTTATGGAGGTATATATCAATGGTCTGAGGCGATGGCATACAAAAATGGTTGTTCTAACACCACATCGCAGCAACCAGCTCCACCTGTTCAAGGTATTTGCCCAACAGGTTGGCATATACCAAGTGCTGCTGAATGGGCAACTCTATATACTTATCTTGGAGGCACTTACTCGGCAAAATCAATGGCTTCAACGTCGGGTTGGAATTCTAGTGGAACGTCCGGTAATGTAGGTTGTAACCAGGCAAGTAACAATAGCAGCGGTTTTAACGCACTTCCTGGTGGTTATCTCAATAGCGGTGGCTCGTTCACCGATGTTGGCGTCTGCTTCGAATGTTGGACAGCCACGGAGAACAATGCAACTTCTGCAGGTGATTTCGGCTTGCATTACGCATACTCCAATGTATTCCCAAACACATTACCAAAAGCCCTTGGTGGAAGTGTCAGATGTTTAAAGGACAATTAATTTATTTTTATAAAAATCTTTTTAAATTATATATTATGAACTTAGCAAAGCGTCCGCCAATGGCGGATCACAGCTTGTCCCGAACTCGATTCGGGAAACACTTTATAAAAATAAGTAATAACGTGAGTAAAACGAAATCTCGTTTTGCCTTATGCCTCCGCCATAGGCGGATGCCTTATGCCTTTTTTATTGCCTTATGTTTTTTTTCAACTTTTCATTGTTTTTCTCAAGGTGTATCTATCAACACCACCGGCAATGAAGCTGATAACTCCGCAGCCCTTGATATAAGCAGTACAACGCAAGGCGCCCTTATTCCAAGAATGACTATGGCACAGCGAAATCAGTTAATAGGATCCGATGGTATCGCCGGTCATGCTCCTGCTACTGGATGCTTAATTTATCAAACCGACAACACTCCCGGCTACTATTATTACAATGGTTCGGCTTGGGCACAGGCTATTGGTCCTCAAGGAGCTACAGGAACAACAGGCGCTAATGGAGAAACCGGTACTAACGGTACCACGGGAGCTACAGGAGCTACAGGTCCCTTAATTGCAGGTACTTCTGGTCAAACCTTACGAAACGATGGCTCAAGCTGGGTTGCAAACAGTTTATTATATAACAATGGAACTAATGTAGGAATCGGAACAACATCGCCAGCTTCTTCGGCAGCGTTAGAGGTAAGCTCAACAACTCAGGGAGCATTAATGCCACGAATGACAACTGCACAACGAAGTGCAATTGCATCCCCAGTTGCAGGATTAATGGTTTTTAATATTGATTGTAATAATTTCAATTATTTTGATGGAGTTAACTGGGTTCCTTTAAACACAAACAATGGAGCAATACCCGGCATCACCGGTTCAATAACAGGTTCAACAAGTGTATGCGCAAATGCAACAGGCATAAATTACTCCATTACTCCCATTACAGGAGCAACATCTTACATTTGGACATATCCATTGGGAACCGTAATAACATCAGGAACAGGAACAAATAACATTATTGTAACTTTAGGAAATACTACAGGGAACGTATGTGTTTCGGCTTATAACGAATGCGGAACTGGTGTCGCAAATTGTACAACAGTTACAGTAAATAACGCACCTGCCGCTCTTGTAGCTTCAGCAGGTAGCGAAGCTACTACAACACAAATAACAACTAACTGGAATGTTTCCTCAGGAGCAACACATTACCACCTTGATGTATCCACCAACAGTAGTTTTGCAAATTTCGTAACAGGGTACAACAATAAGGATGTAAGCACTGTAACCACCTATAATGTAGCAGGAATAATATGCGGAACAACCTATTACTATCGGGTAAGAGCAGAGAATACTTGTGGAACGAGCGGCAATTCCAATACAATAACATATTCTACCTTAGCTTGTTTCGTATGCGGCACAACCCTAACCGATTCCAGAGACAGCAAAACATATAATACCGTGCTGATAGGTTCACAGTGCTGGATGGCACAAAATATTAATTATAGCACCAGTGGAACTTATATAAATTCAGCTTCAGAACAAACAAATAACGGCAGTGTAGAAAAATACTGCTATGGCAATGATGTAAACAACTGCAATACCTACGGCGGTTTATACCAATGGGCAGAGATGGTTCAATACATAAATGGAGCTACCAATACAGCTACATGGAGTCCAATACCTACGGGGAATATTCAGGGCATTTGTCCAACAGGCTGGCACATACCTAAAGATGCCGAATTTTGTATTATGGAAAATGCCATTGAGTCAGGTATTGATTGTAATTTCGAAGGCTTTCATGGAGTTACTGTGGGAAATAAAATGAAAACTTCAGGCACATGGTCAAGCCCAAGTGCCGGTACAAACACTAGTGGCTTCAGCGCTTTACCCGGTGGCAACCGTAACCCAAATGGTACTACAAACAGTTATCTCACCAATGGTTACTGGGCAACAGCTTCAGAATACTCAGATGCTACTTACATTTGGTTTCGCATGTTAGGTTCCGGGTCAGCTGAAGTAAATCGGTGGATGAATTTCAAAACCGGTGGGTTAAGTGTTCGTTGTGTTAATGATAATTGATTTATTTTTTCAAAGATTAAAAAACGTTTAAAAACAAAAAATATGAAAACAAAAACACCTTATGCCTTGTACCTTATTGCCTTATGCCTTTTTTCAACTTTTCTTTCTTTCGCCCAGATTGGAGGCGCCGCGATCAACTCCACCGGTGCTTCTGCCGATAATTCAGCTATGCTCGATGTGAGCAGTAAGGCCCAAGGAATCCTTATAACTCGAATGACAACATTACAAAGGGACAGCATTGCAATTAAATGCTCATGCACTCCTGCAACAGGACTTCAGATTTATAATACAACTACAAGATGTTTCGAATTTTATGAAAGCGGCGTGTGGCAGACTATTGCTTGTGGCTGCACAAGCGCACCTTCTGCTGTTACAGCTGCCCCTTCCTCAACCACAATTTGTACAGGAAATACATTATTACTAATTGGTAATGCAACAAGCGCAACAAATTGGAGCTGGACAGGTCCGAATGGTTTTACTTCAACATTACAAAACCCTGTAATTTCGGACATTACAACTGCGGGAACCGGTATCTATACATTAACTGCAAGTAATGCCTGCGGTTCGGCAACAGCAGTAAATACAACTTTGTTAACGGTAAATCCGACACCTGCAATTAGCAGCGGAGCAACAGGTTCAATATGCAGTGGCGTAGCTCAGAACTATACTGTAACAAGCGCAGTTACCGCCACTTATACTTGGTCGCGCGCATCAGTAACAGGTATCAGCAATTCAGCATTATCTGGCCAAACTGGCAATATAATAACTGAAACATTAATTAATACCACTGCAGTAGCTAAAGATGTAATATATCTGATTACACCTAATGCCAACGGTTGTTACGGCGATCAATTCACTTACACGGTAACAGTGAATCCATTACCGGCAGCAGCAGAAACAATTACAGGAACAAATTCAGTTTGCGTTGGACAAAATAATGTTTCTTTTTCCATACCGGCTATAACAGCCGCAACAAGCTATACTTGGTCTTATTCAGGTTCCGGAGTCACTATTTCAGGATCTGCAAATCCCGTTACAATTAATTTTTCAGCAAGCGCAACATCTGGAAATTTAACTGTTAAAGGAACTAATTCCTGCGGAGATGGTACAATATCTTCAAATTATCCGATAACAGTTAATCCCTTACCTGTTGCAGCAGCGACAATTACCGGAACAAATACAGTTTGCCAGGGACTAAACAATGTTTCTTATTCAGTACCATCTATAACTGATGCAACAAGTTACACTTGGGCTTATTCAGGTTCCGGAGCCACAATTTCGGGATCAACGAACCCGGTTACAATTAATTTTTCCGTAAGCGCTACATCAGGTAATTTAACTGTTAAGGGAACTAATTCCTGTGGAGACGGAACAATATCTTCAAATTATTCTGTAACGGTTAATCCTTTACCGGCAATATCGGTTGCAAGCTCGGCTACAGGAGCTACACCTTCACAAATAACAGCCAATTGGGCAGCATCTTCCAACGTAACCAGTTATCAGTTAGACGTTTCTGTTGCAACAAACTTTTCAACTTTCGTTGGAACGTATAACAATTTGAATGTGGGTAATGTGATAACTTATAATATCACAGGCTTAACTAGCGGAACAACCTATTATTACAGGGTAAGAGGATATAATTCCTGCGGAGCAAGCGAAAATTCAAATATTGGTAGCGGAACAACTACTAATCCCACTTTAATTGCAAGAGACGCATCATCTAGTCGCCCAAGCGTAGGACCCAACTGTACATATACAACTTGGCAACATACGTGTTCTGGAACAAACCGTTTACTTGTTGTATGGACTGAAGGTCAAGGTCATTCCTCTGCAACTGCTGTAAAATATAATGGCGTATCTCTTACTCAAATTCAAGGAGACCTTGACGGCGGTAATGTTGGCGACGAGTCAAATATTTGGTATTTAGTCAATCCTGCCTCAGGAACAAATACTATAGAAATGTGGGGACCGGGTTCGGGATATTGGTTCGGAGGAATAGCAGAATCATACACAGGTGTAAATCAAAGCGCCCCACTCAATGTTTCGGCAACAGGAACAGGTTCAGGTACAACAGGAGCGGGAACCGTAACAACCACAGTTGACAATTGTTATTCTGTTATGCTAGCAACATCTGCTCCAGGAGTATTTATTTGGCTTACACCAGGAACTAATTCAACTTATGTTGCCGGAGGTGGTGTAATGGATTGGGCGGAATCTTTTGACACTTATGATCATGGTCCGATAACTCCTGCCGGTTCTTTCTCAATGAATTTTAATGTAGGTTCTGGCGGTTCTTTTTTATGGATAATGGCTGCATTTGCGCCTGCTCCCTGATAAATTTTTGCTATTACCAATCGTGCCCTTGTTTGTTTACACCGTGAAGGATCACCAACAAAATAAAATGCTTAATTTGTGTTAAACCACTCAAATCCCCTTGCATTTTCTTGTATTTTTTAAATAATTGACTATCTGAGCTTTATTTTTTTAGTCCATAAAAAATCCATATAAAAATTTTTGGCTATCCATAAAAAATCCAGATAGAATATTATTTATTTGTATATTAAGTTTGCATTTTTACACAATAATTATTTTAATAAAAACCATTATCTGTAAAAAAGAAAAAAACATGAATACATTCTTTGAAAAAACAAAATTAAATTTTACAATATTTAATACGCTAATTGCTTGGTCATTATTTCTACTTCCTATTTCCCTCTTTTCGCAGGTAGCTTTTGATAATGCATCCGGTCCGGTTTGGACTTCAACATTTTCTTATACAGTTTCAGGAACAAATACTTTTTTAATTGTATCAACCGAAACTGGATATCCTGCCTCAGATGATGTTACGGGTATTACTTACAATGGAGTTGCAATGACAAGGCTTTTAACTAATGCGCGGCAGCGACAGGATTTTTTATATTACCTTGTTGGACCGGCTACAGGAACTCACGATATTGTAATTTCTCTTAACAGAACAATAGATAGCCAAACCACAACTGTTACTTCATATAATGGGGTAAAACAGCAGACGCCACCTCAATACAATGCTTGTGTGGCGCAAACTTGCGCTGTAACAACCACTACAAATAATGCGTGGCTTGTTGGGACTAGTTTTTCTAATGCTGTATATACTCAACCATCTGGTCAAACAGCAAGAACCGCGACTACTTGTTCACAACAAAATATTGATAAAGGTCCGATTACTCCAGCCGGTAGCGCTAGTCTTGGCATGGTTGGCTCATCGAATTGGCCACTCTTATATACTCTCGTTCTTGAGCCGGCACCGGCAACTTATCCTACCCTTACAACCCAAGCAGTTACAAATATTGCCGGAACAACTGCCACAGGTAATGGAAATGTTACAGCAGATGGAGGAGCAACAATAACTGAACGTGGTGTATGCTGGAATACTTCTACAGTTCCAACAACAGCAAACAACAAAGCTATTTCTTCCGGAACTACCGGTGCATTTACCTCTGCAATAACTGCTTTATCTGTCAATACACTTTATTACGTCAGAGCTTATGCAATTAATTCAGCTGGTATAAGCTATGGAAATGAGGTAACTTTTACTACTTTTAATATTCCAAGCGTTACTACTCAGGCTGTTAGTAATATTGCAGCAACAACCGCTACGGGTAATGGAAATGTAACTGCAAATGGAGGATTATCAATAACTGAGCGTGGTGTTTGCTGGAATACTTCTGCAACTCCCACAACAGCCAACAGCAAAGCAACTTCAGCCGGTACCACCGGTGCATTTACCGCTTCAATGACAGGTTTATCTGTCGGCACTTTATATTACGTTAGAGCGTATGCTATTAATGCCGCTGGTATAAGCTATGGAAATGAGGTAACTTTTACTACTCTCAACCTTGCAAGTATTACAACTCTAGCGGTTACAAGTATTACTGCAACAACTGCCATAGGGAATGGAAATGTTAGCGCTGATGGAGGAGCAACAATAACAGAGCGAGGCGTTTGCTGGAATACTTCTACTGCTCCGACAACCGGGAATAACAAAGCAACTTCAGCCGGTACAACCGGCGCATTTACAGCTTCAATAACGGGTTTAACAGCGGGTACTCTCTATTACGTAAGGGCGTATGCAGTTAATTCAGTTGGTATAAGTTATGGAATTGAGGTAACTTTTACCACTCCTACCCCGGCCATAGTTGACTGGAATAAAAGCAATGTGCAGGAAATTACATTAGCAACAAATCGTTCTTTCATATTTACAAATGGCAAGAATGGTGGTAATTATACTTTTATTATTAAACAGAATGGCTCGGGTGGAAAGGCAGTTTCATGGCCTACAAATATTAAGTGGTCTGGCATCACAACCCCCTCGTTAACAACTACTCCAAATGAAACTAACATTTTTAAATTTGTATTTGACGGAGTCAATTATTTAGAAACAGGGAGATCATTAAATATTAATTAAATATGCAAATCAAGAGTTGAAGTTTAATATTCTAAGTATTTTATTATAAATCGCACTGAGAGTAGTCGCTTTTAAGGTCACCTTGACTGCATTTTAGTGTTTTTAATAGCAAAAATAATTTATTTAACCCTTGATTCGCATTACTAACCAACTTAGACCAAATTTTCTACGCAATCATAGTATTTGTAAAATTATATAAAACTGATGTTTATGGAAGAAAAACTAAAAATTTTACTTACTGAATTAAGGAATGAATTTGATTTAATTAAAAGCGGGATAAAAAAACTTGACGAAGAAAATGATAGAATTATTTTACAATATTATTACGGGAAAAGCCATCAAATTAGTTCTGTTATCGAAAAAATTGAAGATGTATTACGGAAATGACTGCTATTAATGACTTTACATGTACAAAAAACTTAAAAAATCTTAAAAACATGAGTTATACAACAATAATTCCAGATAGATATACCGATAAATCCAAAAGCGAAAAATATAAATACACTAATGTTTACAAGGTAAATCAACATTATGTAAAGTTATTAGTTATTAATAAACTAAGCAATAAAACCGGACATACCATACTTCTGGAAAAAGACGATTACGAAAAAGTTTCAGAATACCATTGGGGAGGAGCAAAAGGCACGCGTCCTCCATGCACAAGCGTAGGTAAAAAATCGCCTACAATCGGCCAATATATTGGCAATAATGATTTTCGTATTTGCGGAAAAGTAAAAGGAAAAACTTTATGGGATTTGAGGCGAAACCAATATTCTGAAACCGGAAATGTTTATACTATAATTGATAAGGATACCATGAAAATGGAAATTTACCGTAGAAATAGCGATCCATTTTCTGTTATTTTCGATAAAGCAGATTATTTAAAAATTTCCAAATGTGTTTGGAGAGTAGTAAAGGATGGCAATAGTAAATATAGTGTGGTAACTTTAGACAACAATAAACAACTATCAATGCATGCATATATATTAAAATTGCATGGACAAAAACCGGGAAATAAAGGATTCAGAGGTATTGAATGTAAAGATTTTCAGTTTGATTTCAGGAAATCTGTTTTATATAAAAACAATGCTTTAAATATTTATTCTTTCATAAATACTGATACAGTTGAACTTACAATAAACTCTGTTCATGGTATTATCAAAATAATTTTCGATAAGGAAGATTATGAAAGAGTGTCCGGTATTAGCTGGGTTTACAAACGACATGGTTCAAAATGGACAATATACAATTATAAGCATGGATATTTGAAACGATTTATCATTGGTAATAAAGGACTAAAATTCAGATATATAATTGAAAAAAAGGACCAATCAGACAGATTTGACTTCAGGCAAAAAACACTTTTAGATTGCTTGAAATGAAATAGCCAATGCCCAATTAAGTTTGGTATCTAGTTAATAATAAACACGAAACATATCTCTCACCACACTTTGTTGATTTCTGATTGCAGACTGCTGATTGCTAACTATTGATTGTTATACAGTATCCATTTTAATTTATTAATTTATTTTTCAATTATCAAAATTTCAATATCCAAAGTTAAAGTTTCCGAATAGCATTTTGTTTAATCATTAATTTTTAATTGTTTAAAATAGGATTTTATTATATAATAGATTATTTTTGTAATTACACACTTATTTTCGGTCAAATATTAAAAACAAAAATTATGGAAACAAAAAACACCTTTCGATTCGCAAGAAACGTCATGTATGCTTTGCTAATTGTAATTTGTCAATTATTAATTGTTTATTGTTTCGCTCAGGGTGTAAGCATCAATACAACCGGCAATGAAGCCGATAACTCGGCAGCCCTTGATATAAGTAGTACAACGCAAGGCGCACTTATTCCAAGAATGACAATGGCTCAGAGGAATCAGTTAATTGGCTCCGATGGTATCGCCGGTCATGCGCCTGCTACAGGATGCTTAATTTATCAAATCGACAACACTACCGGTTACTATTATTACAATGGTTCTGCATGGATGCAGGCAATAGGACCGACAGGTGCTACAGGTACTAATGGAACCAATGGAGCTACAGGTAATACAGGCGCAACAGGAGCAACAGGTCCTTTGGTTGCAGGTACTTTAGGACAAACCCTACTAAACGACGGCTCTAACTGGGTTGCAAACAGTTTATTATATAACAATGGAACAAATATAGGTATAGGAACAGTATCACCGTCTTCATCAGCTGGAGTGGATATTAATTTTACCAATAAAGGTATATTATTACCCCGCATTACTGCAGCTAACAGACCTGCCTCTCCTGCCACAGGTCTCATAATCTATAATACCGATTGTAATGATCTGCAATATTACAATGGCACAAACTGGTTGAATGTTAATAACAGTTTATCAATATTTCCACCTATTGCCACGGCAGGCAGCGGAGCCACTCAAACACAGATTACAGCTAATTGGACAACTTCATCCGGCGCTACTGGATATTATTTAGACGTTGCTACCGATAATGCCTTTTCCGGTATTCTTACAAGTTATAACAATTTAAATGTATCAAATATAACCACCTTTAATGTTACAGGGCTAACATGCGCTACAAGCTATTATTATCGGGTAAGAGCATACAATACATGTGGACCAAGTAACAATTCAAATACTATAACTTATAATACTTCATCCTGCTTCGCATGCGGTGACATTTTTACAGACAGCAGAGACAGTAAAACTTATAATACAGTTCTAATAGGTACACAATGCTGGATGGCAAAAAACCTGAATTACAGCACTAGTGGATCTTATATAAATTCATCTTCAGAACAAACAAATAACGGCAGTGTAGAAAAATACTGCTTCGGTAATAATGAAGCAAATTGCACAACTTATGGAGGCCTATACCAATGGGCTGAGGTTATGGGATATAAAGATAACTGTTCAAACACCGTATCATTACAACCGGCCATACCTGTACAGGGTATTTGTCCAACGGGATGGCATGTACCCACAGATGCTGAATGGACAAGTTTAACTACTTATCTTGGAACTAATTTTGGATATTCTTTAAACATTGCAAAATCAATGGCAGCAACTTCAGGTTGGAATGCTAATAGCACATCAGGTAATGTGGGTAACAATCAAGCAATTAATAATAGTAGCGGGTTCAACGCTCTTCCGGCCGGCTATCGCGATATTAGCAGTACGTTCGGCGATGGTGGCATAGGCAGCTACTGGCGTACAGCTACAGAAGGAGATGCCACTCATTCATGGCATCGCTCCATAAGTTCCGATTATGCTGTTGTTACCAGATTTGACGATATAAAAACATACGGGTTTAGCGTTCGTTGCATTAAAGACAATTGATTTATTTTATAAAATTCATTTAAAATTAAAGATTATGAAAACAAAATCTCCTTTTGCCTTATGCCTCCGCCATAGGCGGATGCCTTATGCCTTTTTTATTACCTTATGCCTTTTTTTATCTTTTCTCTGTTTTTCTCAGGGCGTGTCAATCAATACTACCGGTGCCGAAGCTGATAACTCGGCAGCACTCGATATAAGTAGTACTAATCAGGGTTTGCTTATACCTCGCTTGACAACAGCAAACCGTCCTGCATCCCCCGCCACGGGTCTTATAATTTACAATACCGATTGCAATGATTTGCAATATTATAATGGTTCATCCTGGATAAGCGTAAAAACATCATTAGTAGCGCCTGTGGCAACTTCCGGTACAAGTGCAACCCAAAACCAGTTTACAGCAAACTGGTCGGCATCTGACGGAGCAACATCTTATTATCTTGATGTATCTACAAGTAGCGGTTTTGGCAGTTTAGTAACTGGCTTTAATAATAATAATGCAGGCAATGTTACCACCTGTATCGTAACCGGTCTTTCCGGCAATACGGCTTATTACTATCGCTTAAGGGCTAATAACTCATGCAATTTAAGTAGTAATTCAAATACTATTTCAGTTACTACTGCAAATTTGGCTGCAAACATAGTTGCTTATTGGAAATTTGAAGGAAACAGTAATGACGCTACTGGCAATAGTCATACTGGAACAGATCATACAATTACCTATAACTCTACTTATGGGAAAATAGACCAAGGGGGTCTGTTTACACGTACAGTTCCTAGTTACATTGATTTAGGGACTGCCTTTGATTACGCGGCAAGCGCATTTACTATTTCTGCATGGGCATATCCTACAGTCAACACTCTTCAAGAT
>JAAXXA010000085.1 GCA_013334735.1 Bacteroidota bacterium | reverse complement strand
AAGCTTATTGATGCTATTCCGAAAGGATAATATGTAACTAATCAGTTTTTTTCTTTTTTTGGGCGTGCCCCTCCTGCGTCGGGTCGGGCTGTTCAGGGGTGTCGTGCTACGCACCATTTAGGCTTTTTTACATTTTGGAAAAATAAAAGGACATTGAGCGAAGCCGAAATGCCCTTACCATCCCTCACGCAAAGCTTCCGGCTGTTATACAGAATTTTAGCAGATTTGCAAATCAAAATCTGCTTAGATTCTGTTATACCGATAGGAAATTTGCAAATATTAAATATAATCGAATCAAATATTTCCGTATCGGTATGCCTTTTTGTCTTTTTTCATACTTTTCTCCTTGATGAGAAAAGTAACAAAAGAATCATAGCAAAATTATGCTTCCGCCCGCTCTGAAATATTTTAAGATTTCTAAGCAAAGCGAGTAAACTTCTTTGCAAGAACTCTAAAAATATTTCATTCACTGCCAACCTTATCCCCGCAATTTTGCAATACCAGCGCTCTTTCCCTGCGGAGTTTATCCCGACAAATTGTCGGGGCAGGAATTAGGAGTCTCAGAAAATTTACCTTTTGCAATTTACATTTTTAAATTTGCAATATTTTAAAATTACCTCACTAATGTTACATTACCTTTCTTCACCACCTCTTTCCCATCCTTCAACATTGCTCTCAGCCAATACACAAACACTCCCGTGTGGCATAACTCATTCTTGTATCTCCCGTCCCATCCCTTGTTAACCTCTCTGCTCTCGAAAACTCTTTCGCCCCAGCGGTTATAAATACAAAAATCCATTTCCTTTATATTATTGCTATACACATAAAGTATATCATTTTCCAAATCTCCGTTGGGTGAAAAGGCATCGGGTATAAAAATATTATCAGATTTTGCAGGAGGTAAGCTATCTTCTATTAAAGTTACAGAAACATCATCTATATAATAAATAGCTTCCTTAATATACGAATTTGAGCCTCCTGTAACATGAATAATATTAGTATTATCGTCATCAAAAAAATTACCTATAGTAATATATTTTTCTCCTCCTTTAGCAATATACTCCCACGACATTAATACCCAATTTACTTTATCTGCTAAATAATTCCCCTGCAGATTTATAATTTGCGGGGTAAATGGAAGATGTGAAATTGTTGGGCTATAAATTAAAGTATCCGAAAAATATACTCCAATATCGTCTGTAGCCAAATCAGAACTATCACTTAAACTTATATAAAATTTTATGCAATATTTTTTATCTTGTAATAAAGATGATAACAGTTCTACTTCGATATATTCACGATAATTCAAAGGATTTAAAGAAAAACAATCTATATCAATATATCCATCTCCTGATTTTGGAAATTGATAACCAAATATATTTTGTGGCACATGACATAAACTGTCTGCATCAGGATAGCATTTGTTATCATAATCAGGGGATGCCATCGTTGGAGTTATCCAGTTCTTCAAACTATTAAAAACAGGATAATACGGACCGTCAACTACACGGATACAGTTATAATAATCTTCAAAATTTCCGTTAGGCACAAGATTTTGCGCATACAAAGAATTTGCAAAAAATAATATGAACAAAAAATTTATTCTCATATTATAAAAAAGAGCACCATAGAAGAAACTATAATGCTCTTTGTATATTTGTTATTTTATAATTAATAATTTCCCGCTTCGGATTGAATTCCCATCTCTAACAAACCTGTAATAATAGATCCCTGATGAATAATTTTTGAATGAAACAACATGTTTTTCACTGCCATCTGTTAGTGGAATACTGAATAATTCATTTCCCATAATTTCGTATATTTCAATTCTCCCATTACTGTATTTTGAATTGCTTTCAAAAATTACTTCATCATTAGATGGGTTTGGATAAACAAATAATTGATCGTCTTTTTTATCAGGATTTGAAGAAGTAGGTCGCATTAATTTATTCCCATTCCCTTCGGGTGTAGCCATTTCACATTCATTTACATACTCAGTAGTGTCCACTAAACTCAATAGCACACGAGCGGTATAAACAGCGGGACCATGCTGGTAAGGGCATTGTTGAGCCATATCCTGCAAATCACTTAACTGTGTTTCAGTAAAAGAAATGCTGTCTTTATCTTCTTTCAGGTAATCAATATAAATAGTATTAACATTCTTTATTGCATCAACTACCGTATCATTTGAGCTAATGGTATCATTGGCGCTTTCAGCTTCCATTTGATAACCGCTATCTGAATATGCTTTACTCAGCATTTCATCAATAAAACGTAAATTACCGAAAGTTCCGAACTTCGAATCATAAATAAACTGTTGTACTATTGAATCGGAAACACTTACAGTGTCATCTTCCAGATACTTGTATAGCCCGTATTTATTGATGGTTTGCGATTGGTTGTTGTAGTCGGAAAATGAAATACTATCCATAATTACTCTTTTAACCTCTTGCAAATTTAATGAAATATTTGCAGGATAATAGCACAATAAATTTGATGTACCTGTTGTATTAACCATTTTTATTGGTGTATACTGGATATAACCAGTTGGATTTACCTTATTGTCCATTGATAAAGGATGATAAGTTGTGCCCGAATCCTGCCTAATGTAAAAGGGAGAAGCGTTTCCATTAGAAAAATACGATAAAGTATGATGCACAAAATTGGTATCAATCCAGCGGTTATCATTAGGGTTGCCTGTTTCGCCCTGTGGTCCTATATAACCGTGGTTAAGCAGGAAACCATCTATATTATTCTGCATATCATTTCGTGCGATATTCGTGGGGAACATGGGTCCACTACAGAAAATACCGCGCCCTGTATTGCTTGTGCTGTTGCAGGTAATAGCGGTATTCGGGCACATATAAGCCGAGATCCCTTCAATCCTGTAATCCATTTCGTTGTAGGATAAACCGGAGCTTACAGTATTGCCAAACACTTTCAGTTTAGCGCAACCGGCAGAGCCTATTCCATACGAGCGGTCAGCAAAATATGTAATTACAGGCGATTTTATATCCGTTATTTCGTTCCAATATACTTCAAGGTCGGTTACGTTTTGCGCCGTAATTCCTTTACGGTAACCGCTTATGGTATTGCTGAAAACATACTTTGGATAACCCGATGGATAAGATTCCGATATTTGTATCGCTATGATTTTGTGGGGCGTGCCCCTCCTTCGTCGGGTCGGGCTGCTTTCAGGGTGCGTTTCGCTCCCGTGCTATGCACCAAGCCTTTCGCATCCCTCACGTAAAACATCCGGCTGTTGCCTTTAAGTTTTTATAAAGGACATTGAGCGGAGTCGAAATGCCCTTACAATAACTCACGCAAATATCCCTACTGTTGCCTTTAAGTTTTTTTTTACGATACTTTCTGCTTGATCAACGGCGAAGCCTTCATGAGCACGATTAAAATAAACAATTAGGCGAATAAAAAGTATCCAAAGAATCAATGCAAAATTATGCTTCCGCCCGCTCTGTTAAATTTTGGAATTTTCTAACAAAGCGGGTAAACTTCTTTGCTGAAAATTCTCAAAATTTAACATTCACGCCAACCCTTATCCCCGCAATTTTGCATTGCTCACGAACCTTTCCTGCGGAGTTTATCCCGACAAATTGTCGGGGCAGGAATTAGGAAATCTAAGAAAACTTGCATTTTGCATTTTACATTTTGCAATATTTATTTTAATAACTTTACAGAAAAACTCTAAGTACTTTAGGCACTTCAAACTTTTTTCTTTACTTGTATCACTTATTTCCCGAAATTTGCAAAAACATTATAATAGTGTAAAGAGTATTATAACTTTATAAACTTTCTACTTTATAAACTTTCTACTTTTTAAACTTTACACTTTATAAACTTTCTACTAAATTATGAACATTCAGGAAGCAATAAAACATAAAATACTTGTGCTCGATGGAGCTATGGGTACTATGATTCAGCGTTATAAACTTAATGAATCAGATTTTCGCGGAGAGCAATTTAAAAATCACAAATGCGATTTGAAAGGCAATAACGACCTGCTTTCATTAACAAAACCAGAGATAATTAAAGCCATTCATAAAGAATACCTTGAAGCCGGCGCTGATATTATTGAAACCAATACTTTTAGCGCTAATGCTATTTCAATGGCTGATTACTCATTGGAGCATATCGTTTACGAAATGAACAAGGTTTCCGCTTCAATTGCAAAAGAAATTGCCTCACAGATTTCCACTATTGAAAAACCAAGATTTGTTGCAGGTTCCATAGGTCCTACAAACAGAACAGCTTCAATGTCGCCGGATGTGAATGACCCCGGTTTCAGAGCAGTTACCTTTGATATGCTTGTTGATGCCTACACAGAGCAGATAAGAGGACTAATTGATGGTGGTGTTGATGTTCTTTTGATTGAAACCGTTTTTGATACTCTCAATTGTAAAGCTGCTTTATTTGCTGCAAACGAATATTTTCAGAAAATTGCAAAGACTTATCCGATCATTGTTTCAGGAACCATCACAGATGCCAGCGGCAGAACACTTTCGGGGCAAACACTCGAAGCATTTTATATTTCCATTGCTCATTCAAATCTTTTTTGTGTAGGTCTGAATTGCGCTCTTGGCGCGGCTCAGCTAAAGCCATACATCAGAGATTTGTCAAACATGGCAAGTTGTTATGTGCATGCGTATCCCAATGCAGGTTTGCCTAACCAGTTTGGGGGATATGATGAAACAGCCCCGCAAATGGCGCGTATCGTTGAAAATTATATGAAAGATGGCCTTGTTAACATTGTCGGAGGTTGCTGTGGAACTACTCCTGAGCATATTCGAATGTTGTCGGAAATATCTTCAAAATACAAACCACGTGAAATTTTAAAACAAGAGTCTTTGCTTCGTCTGAGCGGGCTAGAACCACTTGTTGTTTATAAAGGCAGTAACTTTGTTAACATTGGAGAGCGCACGAATGTGGCAGGTTCAAAGAAATTTGCAAGATTGATCAAAGAGGAAAAATATGATGAAGCTCTTGCTGTTGCGCGTCATCAGGTTGAAGGCGGAGCTCAGGTAATTGATATCTGCATGGATGAAGCTATGATAGATGCTGAAAAAGCAATGGTTAAATTTTTAAATTTAATTGCTGCAGAGCCTGATATTGCCAAGCTTCCTATAATGATTGATTCTTCACGCTGGAATGTTATTGAAGCTGCTTTAAAATGTGTTCAGGGAAAATGTATTGTTAATTCGATAAGTTTGAAAGAAGGAGAAAAGAAATTTATTGAACAAGCTCGAAAAATTAAAAATTATCGCGCAGCAGCAGTTGTAATGGCTTTCGATGATAATGGACAGGCTGATACTTTTGAACGAAAAATTGAAATATGTACTAAAGCTTATAAAATACTTATTGAAAAAGTTGGCTTTTTACCGGAAGATATCATATTTGACCCCAATATCCTTGCTATTGCTACAGGTATTGAAGAACATAATAACTATGCTGTTAATTATATAAAAGCGGTAAAATGGATCAAGGAAAATCTTCCATACTCAAGTGTCAGCGGGGGCGTAAGTAATTTATCATTTGCTTTCAGAGGTAATGATAAGGTGAGGGAAGCTATGCATTCGGTTTTTCTTTATCATGCAGTACAAGCAGGAATGGATGTGGGTATCGTGAATCCGGCTCAACTTGAGGTTTACGATGAAATACCTAAAGACCTTATGCAACTTGTTGAAGATGTCGTTCTGAATCGTAGGAAAAACGCTACCGACAGGCTCATGATATTTGCTGAAAAAATAAATTCTGTTTCCGCGAAAGAAGAAAAAATTGCTGACTGGCGTAATAAAACTGTTCAGGAGCGACTGACGCACTCGCTAATTAAAGGGATTACCGATTTTATTGATGAAGATGTTGAAGAAGCAAGAAAGCAATATAGTAAGGCTATACATATTATTGAAGGACCTTTAATGGACGGGATGAATATTGTAGGTGAACTTTTTAGCTCGGGAAAAATGTTTCTACCACAGGTTGTTAAGAGCGCCCGTGTAATGAAAAAAGCTGTTTCAATACTGCTTCCATATATCGAGTTGGAAAAGGAAACCGGAGCCAAATCGTCAGCAGGAAAAATTTTGCTTGCAACCGTTAAAGGCGATGTTCACGATATTGGCAAAAATATAGTAGGAGTGGTGCTTGCATGCAATAATTTTGAAATAATTGATCTTGGAGTTATGGTGCAAACCGATAAAATTATACAAGCTATTATTGATGAAAAGCCCGATATCGTTGGGTTAAGCGGTTTAATTACACCTTCTCTGGAAGAAATGGTAAATGTGGCTGAGCAAATGGAAAAAGCGGGTTTGAAAATTCCTTTGATGATAGGAGGGGCAACTACTTCCATTATTCATACAGCTGTTAAGATTGCTCCTAAATACAATTCGCCGGTTGTGTATGTTAAAGATGCTTCAAAAAGTGTTAAAGTTGCCTCACAACTGCTATCTGAAACTTTGTCTTTGGATTTTATAAAAGATCTGAACGAACAATATGATCATATCAGAACAGATTATTATGATGAAAAAGAAAGTAAAATTATTCCATACAAAGATGCCGAAAAAAACAAATTAATCATTAATTGGACATCAGAAAGCATTGAGAAACCTGACTTCTTGGGTGTTAAAGTTTATAAAGATTACTCTCTTGCTGAATTAGTTAATTATTTTAACTGGACTTTCTTTTTTCACGAATGGCAACTCAATGGAAAATTTGCCACTATTTTCAATGATCCTGTAAAAGGGGAGGAGGCATCTAAACTTTATAATGATGCACAGGAGATGCTTAAAAAAATTATTGACGAAAAGTGGCTTGTTGCCAATGCAGTAGTAGGAATTTTCCCTGCTAATTCTCGAAATAATGATATTGTAATATATTCAGATGAAAATAAAGATAAAATAATTTCAACATTTCATTTTTTGAGGAATCAACAACAAAAAAATGGAGAACCAAATCTATGTCTTGCTGATTTTGTTGCTCCCGAAAGTTCAGGCATTACAGATTATATAGGCGCTTTTGCTCTTACAGCAGGAATTAATGTTGAAAAGAAAGCAAAAGAATTTAAAAATAATAATGATGAATATAGTTCAATTATGCTTAAAATACTTGCCGATCGTTTTGCTGAAGCCTTTGCCGAAGCGCTCCATCGTAAAATAAGAAAAGAATTATGGGGATATGCGAAAGAAGAAGATTTGACATTTGAAGAACTACTTTCAGGAAAATATCAAGGTATAAGACCTGCTTCCGGTTATCCGGCTTGCCCTGATCATAGCGAAAAAAAAGAAATGTTTAAGTTGTTGAATGTTAGCGATAATATAGGTGTTACCTTAACTGAAACTTTAATGATGAATCCTGCCGCTTCTGAATGTTCCTGGTGTTTCGCAAATAAATCAGCGAAGTTTTTTAACGTAGGCAAAATAGATAAATTACAGTTATCTGATTATGCAAAAAGGAAAGGAATTACTATAGAGAAAGCGGGCAAATTGATTGGATAATTGCAACATAAACGGAGTCCGCCAAGGCGAATTAGAGACACTCTTCTTTAAATTTTGCTTATAACCTTAACTTAAACCGTAAATTCCTATATCTTTGGGATTTACATAAATTGAAGGAATGTTCATTGCGTTTAAAAGGATTTTTTTGTCAACAGGATTAATAAACAAGTTCGAAAAATATAACCTGGGTGTTTTCATCAGAATAAATAAATCGCTTTTGTTTTCTTCTGCATATTTAAGTAATTCATCCGGAAATTTTTCTTCATCTTCTTTAGCATACTCAGAAGTGTAAGGTATTTCGTTTGTTTGAAGAAGTTTTTCAATTTGTTTTAGTCTGACATCCTGATAATATTGTCTTTCTTTATTTCGTAAAAATATTGAGAAAAGTTTAACTGTAGAATTATTAATTCTAGCCACTTTGATTGTACAGGAAATTTTTTGGCGGGTTTCTTCAAAGCTGTCAACAGGAAAAACAATAGTTTTAATGCTCTTCCATTTAATATCTCCCTGAACCACATAAACAGGCGCCGGAGAATTTCCTATCATTTTAAATATTTTGCTTGCAAGTGTATGAGGCTGGTCAATTCCTATGAACATATATGATATACTCAATTCTTTAGCCATATCCGTAATAGAAAGGATATTCCCTTTTTTAATAAGAAAATCTGTTGGAACATTATATTTTTTGGAAACTTTATTACTTAAATTTTCTAAATTGGTCTTTAAGAATTGATCCATTTTATCATGACTCTTCAGAAATTTAAGTGTGCTGTCATCTAAGATGTTTAAAAGTATTAATGATTTTTTTGCTAACTTGGCAAGATTTGCCGCATGTTCTATTGCAATATCCGATACAGATGTAAAATCGTAAGGAATTAAAATAGGTTGGGTGTCTGTGTTTTTCATATATTAGCATTTTTAGTAATACGATACAAATGTACAAAAAAAATATATCTATATCTATATATTATCGTTAAAAATTTTATTTTTTAATATTTAATTAGATTTTCCTTCTAAAAATGTGTTTTTAGCCTATTGTTATACTAAAAACGGGATAAATTTCAGCATTTTATGAATACAAAAAGGTATAGAGGTATTCAGTATAAAGGCATAAGGAAGATAAAGTTATACCTCCGCCTGTGGTGGATACCTTTATACCATATACCCTTATACCATATACCCTATACCTGAAACCCAAATGTAATAATTTACACCGTGTAAAGTATAAATACATA
>JAAXXA010000617.1 GCA_013334735.1 Bacteroidota bacterium | reverse complement strand
AAATAAAGTTTACGCTAAAGCTGACAAAGGACCTTATTACATGGGAGGGAAGCCTGCTTTTGATAAATTTTTAAAAGCTAATTTAAAATATCCCGCCGAAGCATTAGCTATTAAAAAAACTGGCGTAGTGGTTGTTTCATTTATTGTTGAGAAAATAGGAGGAATTACTAACATTGAAGTTATACAGGGAATTGGTTATGGTTGCGACGAAGAAGCA
Source organism: Bacteroidota bacterium (assembly GCA_013334735.1). GTDB lineage: Bacteria > Bacteroidota > Bacteroidia > Bacteroidales > CG2-30-32-10 > JAAXXA01. The sequence continues at coordinate 2,256 of JAAXXA010000617.1, read as the reverse complement.
ATAAGACTTGTCAGAAAAATGCCTAAATGGATTCCGGGTACTGTTGAAGGCAAAACTATTAGAGTAATACACAAAGTATCCATCAATTTCCCATTGGAATAAAAAAAGAGCCTAAAGTTTGGAGTACTTCGAGTTTGGAGTTTGGAGTTTGGAGTACTTGCAGCTTGTAACCTGCAACTTCAAACTTTAGGTACTTATTTTTTTAAATAAAACTAATTTTATGAAAATACAATTTTTAGGAGCGGCACGCGAAGTAACCGGTAGCAAACACCTTATAACTCTTGATAACGGGAAAACTATTCTGCTTGATTGTGGTTTATTTCAGGGGAAGGGTGAGGAAACTGAAAATATGAACCGCAATCCGGGATATAATCCTGCAAACATTGATTATATTATTCTGTCTCATGCTCACATTGATCATTCAGGAGCTATTCCATATATTATTAATAATGGTTTTAAAGGTTCAATTATTTCAACTCATGCCACTCGTGAACTTTGCGCAATATTGCTTCCCGATAGTGGAAGAATACACGAAAACGATACAAAAACAAATAATAAAAAACGCGCAAAACAAGGATTACCACCTGTAGAGCCTTTATATACGCATCGTGATGCCGAAAAAAGTATGCAATATTTTATCAGCATCCCTTATAATAAAGAATTTTATGTGGATGAAGGTGTAAAGCTTACTTATACCGATGCCGGTCATATTCTGGGAAGCGCCGTTGTTAACCTAAAGATTAAAGAAAACAACAAAATAACAAGGCTCTGTTTTACAGGTGATATTGGCAGAGCATATAACAAAATTTTGCGCTCGCCCCAAGCTTTTCCGCAAGCAGATATACTAATTGCCGAATCAACTTATGGCGACAGATTACACTCAAATATTGATGTTGCCGAAAAAGAATTAAAACTTGTAGTTCTTGAAGCCTGTATTAAGAAAAAAGGGAAGCTCATTATACCCTCTTTTAGTGTTGGGCGTACTCAGGAACTATTATATACTCTTAACAGATTGTCTAATAATGGTAGTATTCCATACGTAAAAGTTTTTGTTGACAGCCCTCTTTCGGTTAATGCTACAAATATTATGAAATTACATACCGAATGCTTTAACGACGAAATTCTCGAATTTATGAGAACTGATCCAGACCCATTCGGTTTTAACGGTTTGCGGTATATTCAAACAGAAGAAGACTCGAAATCTTTAAATAATATTAAAGAACCGTGTATAATAATTTCCGCTTCAGGAATGATGGAAGCCGGTCGTGTTAAGCATCACTTAGCCAATAGCATTTCCGATAAAAAAAATACAGTTCTTGTTGTGGGGTATTGTTCTCCTACAACACTTGGCGCCAGAATAAAGCGTGGCGATAAAGAAGTATCAATTTATGGCGTAAAACACGAGGTTAATGCCGATATTAAAATTATTGAATCATTCAGCGCTCACGGTGATTATATGGAAATGATCAACTTCCTTAAATATCAGGATCCAAAGCAGGTTCAGCAGTTATTTCTTGTTCACGGTGAATATGAAACCCAATTAACGTATCGCGATAAACTTATCAAAGAAGGGTTTACTAACATAGAAATTCCTGAAAAAGGGAAAGAGTTTGTTTTGTAAAAAGGCACAAGGGATAAGGCACAAGGCAATAAGGTGCAAGGGACAAGGCTATATTTAAGTTTTATCACTACACCAAACAGCCATTAATTGTCATTTATAGTCATTAACGTATAAGCTATAAATGACCTAATGACTATAAATAACAATTAAAATCGCTTTAAGTATAATTCGTAACTGCTGTAACAGTCTTATAAATTGAAAAAGTATTAATCATTTAAAATGCTCCTGAAGGAAATACAAGCTCTTATTGCAAAAGATTTTCGTTTCGAGTTACGCCATCGTTACGTTATTAACGGAATGTTTTTATACGTGGTGGCAATAGTTTTTGTATCATATCTTTCTTTTATTCACGCAAACAGTATTGACAAATATACATGGAATGCTTTGTTCTGGGTAATTCTTATGTTCGTTTGTATGCAAGCAGTTTCAGGGACTTTTGTAAGTGAAAATATTAACAGACAATTTTATTATTTCACACTCGCAAGTCCGCGTTCTATAATTATTTCAAAAATTATATACAACAGCATACTTTTGTTTGCATTATCAATAATGTGTTACGCTGCTTTTGTGCTTTTTTTTGGTGATAGAACCAATTCAGAGTTTATGTTCCTTTTTACTGTAATTTTAGGAAGTAT
>JAAXXA010000616.1 GCA_013334735.1 Bacteroidota bacterium | reverse complement strand
GATATATATTTTGATGTTGGTTTTCGGTTAGATATTTTGGTTGATGATAAAGTTATTATTGAAATAAAATCTGTTGAATCACTTTCTGATGTGCATCATAAACAATTGCTCACTTATTTAAAACTAACAGGTAAAAAATTGGGCTTATTAATTAATTTTAATTCTTCTTCAATTTCAAATTCGATTATAAGGATAGTAAATAATTTATAAATCAGCGTAGTTTTCTGCGATTATCTGCGAGAAATAATTTTTATGAAAAAACTTTCACATACAAATTCTATCTTATTTAAAGTAAGTAAGAGCGAAATATAGTTTAATAATTTATAAATCAGCGTAGTTTTATGCGATTATCTGCGAGAAATAATTTTGTATAAAAAAATCACGTAACAATGTTTACATATTTAAAACTATCAAGTACGAAATTGACTTTAATAATTAATTTAAAAATAGATAATCATTAATAAATCAGCGGGAATCAGCGGAGTTTTCTGCGATAATCTGCGAGAAATAATTTTTATGAAAAAACTTTCACATACAAATGCCAAAGGCAAAGCAAACATGGTTGATGTTGGCGATAAGCCTGCTCAATTGCGTATTGCAAAAGCAACAGGACAAATTAATCTTGCTCCCGCAACAATAAAACTCATAAAAGAAAATGAAATTAAAAAAGGCGATGTTCTTACAACTGCCGAGATTGCCGGAATACAGGCCGCCAAGAAAACTCCCGATTTAATTCCTTTATGTCATCCTCTTATGATCACTAAAATAGATGTTAAAACAAAAATTATTAAAACCGGAATAGAAGTTAATTCAGAGGTAAGATGTATTGGTCAGACAGGTGTGGAAATGGAAGCTCTTACGGCTGTTAGTGTAGCGTTACTTACTATTTATGATATGTGTAAGGCTGTAGATAAAAATATGGTAATTGAAAAAGTTTATCTGGTTGAAAAAGTGAAGAAAGAAGTATAAATAAGGCATAAGTTGATAAGGCATAAGGCATAAGTTACAAGGAAAAAAGCTAAAAATAAAACCAACATGCTTAATTCATCAGATACAGAAACACTTTTAAATAAAATAATTGAAGAACAAAAAATGCTACAATCATTTATTTCTACTATAAAAACATAAAACTGACAGCTTGCAGCTCACAGCTTGAGGCTTGCAGCTTGTAGTTCACAGCTCACAACTTGCAGCTTGTAGCTTGCAGCTAGCAGCTCAAAACAATGACTCAAAACTTAAAACCATAAACTATGAAAATCCTTTCCACAAATATTTCCTCAAAAAAAGGAACAATTAAAAAACCCGTTGATGAGATTATTATTAATGAACTCGGTGTTGAAAACGATGCACATTCCGGTAACTGGCACCGTCAGGTAAGTATGCTTGGCGTTGAAAGTATTGAAAAATTTTCGAAAGAAGCAAAACGAAAAATTAATTATGGAGAGTTTGCGGAAAACATCACTACTGAAGGTCTTGTACTTTATAAATCGCACATTTTAGATCGTTTTAAAATAGGTAATGTAGAACTCGAACTTACTCAAATAGGCAAGGAATGTCATGGTACATCATGCGCTATTTTTAATGAAGTAGGTAATTGTGTTATGCCAAAAGAAGGAATTTTTTGCAGGGTAATTAAAGGTGGTACTATTAAAGCAGGCGACGAAATGTTTTACTATCCTAAAATATTCAAAGCGCATATCATTACATTAAGCGATCGCGCAAGCAGAGGTGAATATGCCGACCGCAGCGGTCCTCGTATTACTGAAAATTTAGAAGCACACTTTAATAAAACAGGACGACAATTTGAAGCAGTGAATACTTTAATCTCTGATGATGCAGAACAGCTTACAAGCCTTGTTTCATACTCATTGCAGGATGGCATTGATATAATTTTTACTACAGGAGGTACAGGAATTGGACAAAGAGACATCACGGTAGATGTTTTGAAACCCTTATTCGACAAGGAGATACCGGGTATTATGGATTTTATACGGATGAAATACGGAGTCGAAAAACCTAACGCATTAATCAGCCGCTCTGTTGCCGGTATAATCGGAAACACATTTGTATTCGCACTTCCGGGCAGCGTAAAAGCTGTGGATGAATATTGTACAGAAATTTTAAAAGTGCTCGATCATCTGTTCTTAATGATGTATGGGATAGATGCACATTAAAATTGGAACGCGGATAACACGGAAAAATATTTTTATGATTTATCCTTTCGGAATAGCATCAATAAGTTTCCTTGTGTAATCGGTTGCCGGATTGGAGTATATTTCATCAGAGTCGCCATACTCCTGTATCTTTCCTTCTTTCATTACTATCATTCTGTCCGACATGAATTTTACAACGGATAAATCGTGTGAAATAAAAATATAAGTAAAACCAAATTCGTGTTTTAATTCATTGAGTAAGTTTAGCACCTGAGCCTGAATGGAAACATCCAGCGCGGAAACAGATTCGTCGCAAATAA
>JAAXXA010000084.1 GCA_013334735.1 Bacteroidota bacterium | reverse complement strand
TATTTGCCTTTTGGAGAATCAAATACATAATTAGTGTCTGTCTGTAATATTAAAATTTTTTGAAATAATTTAAGATTTTAGAATTATGATTTAAGATTGAAAATCAGCTTTTAAATCAAAAATCTCAAATCTCAAATCAAAAATAATATTGATACTTAACATTACGAACAGACTCTAATTAGGGCTTGTAAATAAAATGTAGTTTTTGAAATAATTTATAATTTTAGAATTTAGATTTATGATTTAAAATATTGTTAATCAATCTAAAATCTTAAATAAATGCCGTTTAGTTAAGGTTTTACTTGTCATTTCGACCAACGGGAGAAATCTATTTTCGGAGCTTTAGATATCTCACGGAGTTTATCCCGATGAAAGAGGGATTCGATATGACAACAGGGATATGCATAATTAAACGACACTGAATCTTAAATCAAAAATGAAATATATACTTAACATTACAGACTGACAATAAAATAATATGGAAAAAAATGAAATAAAAATTCTTCTGGCTGAAGATGATCATAACTTAGGGACAATACTTAAAGCATATCTTGAAGCAAAAGGATATTCTACAAAATTATACGTTAACGGCAAAGAAGCTCATGACGCTTATATTAAAGAAAAATTTAACTTCTGCATACTTGATGTTATGATGCCTGTTAAAGATGGTTTCACTCTAGCTAAAGAAATAAGAAAAGCTAATAAAGAAATTCCAATTCTTTTTCTTACGGCAAAATCAATGCAGGAAGACAGAATTGAAGGCTTGCAAATTGGCGCCGATGATTATCTGACCAAACCCTTTAGCATGGACGAACTGTTGCTAAGAATTAAAGCTATTCTACGTCGCTCAACTTCACCGGATGCTCCGGAACTATCAATTTTTAAATTAGGCGCTTACGTTTTTGATTATAAACACCAAACTCTCATTAATGGTGAAAACATCCAAAAACTTACCTCAAAAGAAGCTGAACTTTTAAAACTTTTAAGCGAAAATCTTAATTCTGTTCTCGACAGAACCATTGCCCTTAAAAGAATTTGGAATGACGATAGTTATTTCAATGCCCGTAGTATGGATGTTTATATTGCAAAGCTGCGTAAATTCCTGAAAGACGATCCAAATATAGAATTGTTAAACGTACATGGTATTGGATTTAAGTTGCTCACCAAATGAAAAATCAAATCAAAATCATAACATTAACAGCCTCGATATTATTACTTTTTTCTTGCGCGCCTTCACGTTTTGTTAAACCACTAGAAAAAGGAGAAAGCGCTTTAGGATTTAATTTGGGTGGTCCTCTTATCCATTTTGCAGGAAAAACTATTCCTGTTCCTCTTTCTTCAGTTACTTATGGCAAAGGGATGAATAATAATTCAACATTATTTGCCGGAATACACACTACTTCACTCCTTTTTGGTACTTTTCAAGGCGAAATAGGATACTTGAAAAATATTTACACTAATAAATCGAGTAAGTTGTTTATACCATCAATAAGCGCAAATGCTGTTATAAATGCAGCAATTGATAAATGGGAATGGAATTTTAAATTCTGGCCTCAAATAGATGTAAATGCTTATTGGAGCTATGGAAAAAAGAGGAATTTCTTTTATCTGGGATGTTCAAATTGGTTTGAATTATCTTCTAAAAGGGCGCATCAGGAAAAGCAGCAGCATCATTGGATTTTTAATCCACAGATAGGACATACTTTTTCAGGTTCGAAATGGGATTATTCTATTGAAGCAAAATATTTAGCTCCAAATGTAAGCAATCAAAATATAGTTGCCGACTACGCAAAACCTTTAGGTAATAAAGGTGTTCTTGGGATTTATGTTAGTGTGGCAAAAAAGATAGGAGGAATATCAAAATGAAAAAAATATTTTATTTAATATCATTTTTAAGTATAGTTTTCTCATCGTGTTTACGTCTAGATAGCAATTTATATAATTCAAGTAAATTAACCGAATATAAATTAGACAATTATCAGGATGAAACCGATGGTGATTTCCGTATTCCCGCAAGTTATGACATTCCTACTGATAAAATTCATCTGTTTTCATTAACATCAGGGACTTACAAAATATATGCTGTTTATCTTGGTGATATTGCAGATATATCAACGGATACAGTAATCATGTACTGCCATGGGAATAAAAATCATATAGACTATTACTGGCAAAGGGCAAAGTTGTTAGCCAATATAGGTTCGAAAAACCGTTTTGGTGTGCTCATGATTGATTACAGAGGTTTTGGTTTGTCGGAAGGTAAATGCACCGAAGAAGGACTTTATGAAGATGTGGATGCAGCGCTCGCATGGTTGAAACAAAACGGACTTACAAGTGATCGCTTGATTATGCAAGGTTATAGCCTTGGTTCAGCTCCGGCAACAAAGCTTACAGCTACTCCCCGCTCTCTTATCCCTTCAAAACTAATTCTAGAATCTCCATTTGCCTCAGCGGAAGTTATGGTGCAAGATGCATCAGTATTGGCTATGCCGGGTTCCTATTTAACAAGTTTAGAAATAAATAATGCTGAAGAAATAAAAAATATTAAGCAACCATTCCTTTGGATACACGGTAAAGCTGATAGTTTTTTAAGTATTGAAACTCATGGAGAAGTTGTTTTTAAAAATTATTCCGGGATTAAAGGAGTAGCTTACAGAATAGATGGAGCAAATCATGCAGATGTTCCTTCAATAATGGGATTTAGCAATTACATAAAAGCACTGGAAGAATTTATTACACATTAATTGATGTAATTTTAGGTGTGTTATACTTTGCACGGTGTAAATTATTACATTTGAGTTTCAGGAATAGTATATAAAGGTATATGGTATGACCCTCTCTTCCTTATACCTTTATACCGAATACCTCTATACCTTTTTGTATCCATAAAATGCGACAATTTATCCCGCTTTCAGTATAGTATTAAATTAACATTGGGATTGCTTCATTTCATTCGCAATGACGAAATTAAATTAATACTTTTGCTCAGTTAAAAGTTCTTTCAATCCTTCAGTTTCATAGGTTTTCATATTTCCTTCTTTATCTGAATAAATGAAATATGCTTCAAATTCTTTATGATTTTTGAGAAATAAAAGTGATTTATTAAGTCCCATTACCATAAAAGAAGTAGCATAAGCATCCGCTTTAGTACAATTGTCGGCAATTACAGAAACACTAAGTAACGAATGTGTAACAGGATATCCAGTTGAAGGATCAATTATATGCGAATATTTAACACCATTTTCAACATAATATTTATGATAATTCCCGGATGTAGCAAGAGCCTTGTTTTCGATTTTAACTTTTGCTTTTATTTCACGCTGTAAATCATTATACAAAGGCTTTTCAATTCCCACATTCCAATACTTTCCATCATCTTTTTTCCCTTTAGCATATACTTCGCCACCAATTTCCACTATATAATTTTTCACTCCTTTGTTTTCAAGAAAGTCCGAAATCAAATCGACAGAATATCCCTGCGCAATAGCATTAAAATCAAGCGCTACAGATGGATATTGTTTATAAATATATCCATTTTTAATTATCACATATCTGAAATTCACCAATTTTTTCAAACTGTCAATATGTGAACTGTCCAATTTTTCCTTATTCTTAAAACCAAAACCGAAAGCATTTACTAATGGAGCAACAGTTATATCAAAAGCACCATTTGTTTCTTCAGATACTTTTTGTGCATTTTCAAAAATTTCAATAAAAAACTTATCCGCTTTTACAGGTTCAGATGATTTATTTACAAATGTTATAAGCGATAATGAATCGTATATTGAAACTGATTTATTGAATACATTAAGAATAGAATCAATCTGAGAACCATATTCAACACCGTTTTTATCGTAATAACTTATTGAATATGTTGTTCCCTGAGCAAAACCATAAATTTTTACAAGTTTAGGTTTGGTACATGAAAATAAAAAAAATAAAGTAAATGCATACAGATAAAATAGTTTCATAGTTTCATTTTGTTTCAACGAAAGTACACAAATTTATTATTTATTTATTGATATTAAGCAATGCCCTGTAGAGGCAAATATTTGTAGAAATTGATACCAAAACATCCATCTAAGCCCCATCGGAGCGTAATATTTCGCTCCTACGGAGCTTAAAAAGAGGAGGATTGCCTTATTCTACAAATATTTCGCCCCGATGGGGCTGATAATGCGTAACATCAGTTATTAATGGTTTATCTATTTCTTAAATTTTAATATAAAATAATGTTTTTTTTAACACTTTTTTTATAACTTTGACAATTATAAATGATTAATTAATTGTTAAAAAAAAATATTATAACATCAAAATTAGGCAATAATTATTTGAAAAAACACAGCAATATCAAACCTTTTAATGATATTTTTAAAAAAAGCAAATATGAAAACAAATGTAAAAACAATTAAACTTTTATGTCTTTGTATAATATTTTTTATATCAGGCATTAGAAGCATAAATGCTCAAGTTAAAACAAAAACTGACAGCGTTATTTATAAATCAGTTAAAATTGGCACACAGGAATGGATGTCTGAAAATCTGAACGTAAGTGTTTTCCGTAACGGGGATATAATACCTGAAGTAAGGACAAAATCAGAATGGGAAAAAGCAGGTACCGACGGCAAGCCCGCTTGGTGTTATTATGACAACGATACTGTAAACGGGAAAAAATACGGGAAGCTTTATAATTGGTATGCTGTTCACGATGAAAGAGGCTTGGCTCCATCCGGTTGGCATACTCCAAATGACAATGAATTAACTACTCTTTTTGATGCACTTGGCGGAGAGTCTGTTGCCGGAGAAAAACTTAAAAGCACTAATATTTGGGAAGATAAATCAAAAGGGACTAACGTCAGTGGATTTTCCGGATTACCAAGCGGAACAAGAGATACAGATGGTTCATTCAGTCTTGGCGGAAGTTATTTTTACTGTTGGTCAGCATCTTCTTACGATAGTAAAAATGCAAAATATTTTGTTTTAAATTTGAACAAGGCATTGGTCAGGAATAATAATTATAAGAGCTATGGCTTTTCGGTACGCTGTATAAAAAGTGTAGAAACAAAAGTTGAAAGCGGAAGCACAGCAAGCAAAAGTGTTTCAACAGATAAAGTTTTTTATAAATCAATAAAAATAAAAACACAGGAGTGGATGACAGAAAACCTTAATGTAAGTGTTTTCCGTAATGGCGATATAATACCGGAAGTTAAATCAAAGACAGATTGGGAAAATGCAGGCAAAGATGGCAAACCTGCATGGTGTTATTACGACAACGATACTCTTAATGGAAAAAAGTACGGAAAACTCTATAATTGGTATGCGGTGCATGATCAACGCGGTTTAGCTCCAATAGGCTGGCATGTTCCAAACGATAAGGAACTGACAACTCTTATTGATGTGCTTGGAGGAGAATCCGTTGCAGGAGGGAAACTTAAAAGCACTACCGGTTGGGGTGAAAAATCAAATGGAACAAACATAAGCGGATTTAACGGATTGCCAAGTGGGACAAGATTCAACGACGGGTCATTTAGTCTTGAAGGAAGTTATTTTTACTTTTGGTCAGCTTCTACCTTAGATGATAAAAATGCAAGATATTGTTTTTTAAAATCAGACGATGCATTAACGCGAAACGATAATTATAAGAGTTTTGGCTTCTCAGTTCGTTGCGTGAAAAGCGAAGACTAGCGTTTCATATATATAGTAATTAAGCACTTACATTTTTTTTAGATTTTTTTCATTTTTTTCTTGACTTTTCTATTAAAAAGTATATTTTTGCATAAAAATCAAAAACCTAAAAAAATGTATTGGACACTTGAATTAGCATCGAAACTGGAAGATGCTCCATGGCCTGCTACCAAGGAGGAATTGATTGATTTTGCAATTAGATCGGGTGCCCCTATGGAAGTTATTGAAAACCTTCAGGAAATTGAAGATGAAGGTGAAGTCTATGAGAGCATAGAAGATATATGGTCTGATTATCCTACCAAAGACGATTTTTTCTTTCACGAAGATGAATATTAAAATAGTTTAGCTACTTCAAACAAAGTAGCTTTTTTTATATTTTAAATAAGATATCATGAAAAAATTCCTTTTCTCAATAAGTAAAATTCTTGCTTTAATATTTGTTTTATGTTTGCCATTTTCATGTACGGTTGACGATACACCAACAAAAACAAAAATGGAAGGCGTATGGGAGGTTACCAATGTTTATAACGAACAGGGTACCGACATTACTTCCAAAGTAGTGTTTCCTGTTGTAGCTTTTCATTTAAGCAGCGATAATACTATTATTTCAACCGCAGGACCTTTAGTTATGTATGTAGTTTATGGTGATAATAAATACACATCTATTGCCGCAAAAATTGATGAAGTTTTTAATTATGTAAGCCTTGATTTTAATGGCGGCGAATTTTTTATTGGCGGTGGTACTGAGGACAGATTTACTTTAGAAATGAAATTAGAAGGACTTCCGGGACAAAAAACGCTTACTACTCTGCTTGATATGCTTGGAATTACCCAGGACTATCTTGATATGGTTATTTATCATAAATTTATGAATGTAAAAGTAAGTTTTAATGAAAATGATGATCAGATGACATGGGAAATTGATAACCAAACAACTGCTGTTTACAACACCAAGGACAACCAGGGTAATTATATTTTATGGCAGGGTTGGCCTGTTAATAATTTTTCGAAATGCACTATTGTTATGACAAAAAGAAGTGTGGAACTGAAAGATATTGTTAAAGAACATCAATAGTTATGTATTATGCATGAGGTATGAGGTATGATGTATGATGTGTAATGTATGATATGTAATATAAAATGTATAAGAAAGCGCAATCACCGGTTGCGTTTTTTTATTTCCTGCCCTTTTCAATATTTGAATTTCAAAAAAGTTAAAAACCTGCTATTATTCATTTTATTTAATGTATTTTTGCAAGCCTAACAGGTAATAATTAATTAATTGTAATACGGATTAATATGCTTAATGCTTTAAAGAAATTTTTCGGAAATAAATCCGATAGAGATATGAAGGAAATAGCTCCTTTAGCAGCTAAAATACCTATCGAGTACGAAGTTATTTCAAAATTATCGAATGATGAACTACGTCAAAAGACTATTGATTTTAAAACTCAAATTGCATCGCATCTTAAAGAAGAAGAAAGCGAAATAAAAGAGTTACGTAATAAGCTTGAAAATGATCTGGAAATAGAAAATGAAGAGAAAGAAAAAATCTATCAAACTATTGATAAGCTTGAAAAAAATATAACCAAAAAGATAGAAGAAATATTACTTGAAATTCTTCCTGCAGCTTTTTCGGTAATGAAAGAAACTGCAAAAAGATTTAAAGAAAACGAAGTTGTAGAAGTAACGGCTACTCAAATGGATCGCGATTTGGCTGCAACCTATACCAATATTGAAATAGTTGGAGACAAAGCGCAATATAAAAACAGTTGGATTGCCGGTGGTACAACCATTAAATGGGATATGGTGCATTACGATGTTCAATTACTTGGAGGTATTGTTCTACATCAGGGAAAGATTTCCGAAATGGCAACAGGAGAAGGAAAAACATTGGTTGCAACACTTCCGATATATCTTAACGCTTTACCGGGAAAAGGAGTTCATATAGTTACCGTTAACGATTATCTTGCAAAACGCGACTCTGAATGGATGGGAGTGCTTTTTGAATTTCATGGATTAAAAGTTGACTGTATCGACAAACATGAACCAAATTCAGATGCCAGACGCAATGCTTACTTGGCAGATGTTACTTATGGCACTAACAATGAATTTGGTTTTGATTACCTGCGCGACAATATGGCTCGAAATACCGAAGAATTAGTACAGCGCAAACATAATTATGCAATAGTTGACGAAGTTGACTCGGTATTGATTGATGATGCACGTACACCTCTGATTATTTCAGGACCTACACCAAAAGGCGACAAACAAGAATTTATTGATTTGAAACCAAATGTTGAAAAAATATATAATGCTCAAAAAAATCTTGTAACAAATATACTGTCTGAAGCAAAAAAACTCCTTACAGCTACCGGAGCTCAAAATAACGAAAAAGAAGGCTCAAAGCTTCTCTTTAGGGCATACAGAGGTTTGCCAAAGAATAAAGCCCTTATTAAATTTTTGAGTGAACCGGGAATGAAAGCCATGTTACAAAAAACAGAAAATTTTTATATTGCCGAACAAAGCAAAAATATGTACATCATTGATGACGAACTTTATTTCGTTATTGATGAAAAGAACAATACTATTGAACTTACAGAAAAAGGCATAGATTATATTACATCTTTTACAAACGACAGCAAGTTTTTCATTATGCCGGATATAGGTTCAGTGCTGGCAGATCTTGAAAAATCAAAAATTACAACTCAGGAAAAACTTGAAAAGAAAAATGAACTGATGCAGGATTTTGCTATTAAATCCGACCGTATTCATTCCGTTAACCAATTACTCAAGGCATACACTTTATTTGAGAACGACGTGGAATATGTTGTAATGGACAATAAGATTAAAATTGTTGATGAGCAAACAGGTCGTATCCTTGAAGGTCGTCGTTATTCCGATGGCTTGCATCAGGCTATTGAAGCAAAAGAAAATGTAAAAATAGAAGCTGCAACTCAAACCTACGCTACTATTACCTTGCAAAATTACTTCCGTATGTATTCCAAATTAGCAGGTATGACAGGTACTGCCGAAACAGAAGCCGGTGAATTCTGGGATATATACA
>JAAXXA010000615.1 GCA_013334735.1 Bacteroidota bacterium | reverse complement strand
TTGACGTGCAATGAACAACATTGTAATTAAAAGCGCTGATGCTTTAAACAAGTTGGAAAGTAGTTCGATAAGCGTGCGTTTTCTTATAATATTTATCTCTTCTTCCGTTAGTCCATAAAGCTGATAAACTCCTTCGTTTACTATGCATTTTCAGCAATCAATCTTTATTAGCACGAGCAATAATTGTTTGCCTTTCGTATTCACTCAGTAATTCAAAAGCAACTTTGTTATTTTGTTTAAATGCTTTTTCTAACTGCTGTTGAAATAAATCAATATGTTTACTGAGTTTCTTATCATTCATTTGCTTCATCTGTTCAATATAACTTTCAGCATTTTTTATTGCATCTGCTATTTTTATATCGGTAGTTGATTTCATTTTCCCTCCACTATTTTTATTTCTTCTGGTGTCAAATCATAAAGTTCATAAACAATTTCATTTATTTTATCTTCGCAGTAGCTAATCTGGCTTTCAATCTGTGATATTTTTGTTTGTAGCTTCGTTGCTACTTTTTCTTCATTAAGTTTTAGCAACTGGTCAACGAAATTAATTATTTCATTTTTATTTTGAACTTCTTTATTTTTTTTCTCGTCAATTATTTTGATTGGAAATTTCTTACAATTCTGTATGAGTATTTTTTGAAAAAGATTTTTTGATAAGTCAAGATATTTATTGCCGTGATAAAAATTTATCAGATTTGAATTAAGAATAGCAAGAAGATATTTTATATTAATGACGCTGTCTTTCTTTAACACAATATTGAAAATTGATTGCGTGTTATATAATTCTTCTGCCGAATAACCAGCATATATTCTTAAAGGATTTCCACTTACAATTTGCCTTACTAAAATCCTTTCTTCTTTAAAAAATCTTTTTTGTCTAGGCGCTCCAAGCCAATCTCCATAGCTTATGTATTCTTTTTCTCCCCATTTAACAAAATATCGAGTAACATCAGAACCTTCTAATACAGGCATAAATGTTTTATCTTTTTTGGTTTTTGAATGAAAAACTCGCTCTGTGATTTGTTTTGCTGTATGTCCTTTATATTTATCATAAGGTGTTAACCCGAGCGTGAAGTCACATAAATTTCGCAACTCCATTTTATTTGTTTCAATTTTTTTAAGAAGTATTTTTATTTCATCATTTGTAAAAATGTCAAGGGATGTAAATTCATTCTTTAAACAATTTTTTATATATAAATAATTGATTTCTTTAGCATTGTTCAAGGTTATTTCAGTAATAATATCTTTTCTGTCATAAATAATACATTCGGCTTTTTTAGTTTCGTTTCCTATTGTAATTATTACGGTTTCTGCCTTTACTCCTTGAAATGTATTATCCGGCAGACGAACAATTTTTTCAATTTTCCAATTCTCAATTATTAGTTTTCTCAATTTTTCATAAGAACTTTGATATAAAATTGAATTAGGAATAATAAAACCGAATTTCCCATTTGAATTTAATAGTTGAAGCCCTCTTTCAATAAATATTGCATAAAGATTAATTCTATTTTCAGTTGTTTTATACTTGTCAAAATAATATTTAATAAGTTCAGGTGGATGCCCTTTTAAATCTACCCATGGCGGATTTCCGATTATTACGTCAAACCCAATTGTTTCACCATATTCAAGGGCTGGTTCCTCAACTTTATTAGCAAGCTTATTAATGAGTTCATCTGTTTCCTCTGAAAGATTTTTAACTTTTTGAAATTGTGCTTTAAGAGCTTGATTTGGCTGAAGTTTTCTTATATTAAAGACTTCAGGAAAAGCTTTTCTCCAATTAAAAGGTTTAATTTTTTTCTCAAGTTCGTAAAAATCATTTGCATAAAAATCTTCATCAACCAAACTATTTCCACATTTGATATTATTCTCAAGTGTAGGCAAAACTCTTTCGTGAAACATAGATAACTGATAAGCAATAGAAGCGGAAGTTTCGCCTTCCATACATTTTAATAGCAGACTCAATTTGGTTACTTCTACTGCATTTACATCAATATCAACCCCGAAAATATTATTGAGCAAAATTCTTTTTTTTTCGGCTGTTGTTAAATGACCTGCCGGTGTTAACAAATCGGTTTTTTTGCCCTTGGAAAGTTTTCCATTGTTTGAATAATAATTTTTATGAAAGTCGAGTAAATACTGATAAGCGCCAATTAAAAAACTACCGCTGCCACAAGCCGGATCAACTATTTTTATTTTACTTATTTCTTTCGGCTTTTTTCCATCGATAAGTTTTCCGACTGTATTTTTCACAATGTATTCAACAATGTATTGAGGCGTGTAATAAACTCCTCCTGCTTTTCTTACTTCGGGTTTATCCTCAATTTTCGCGTGATGTGAAGGAGTAATTCGGATCACTTTTCCGAGAAACTGCTCATAAGCGCTGCCTAATATTTCAACTGATAAAACCGAAAATTCATAAGGACTTTCGGGATAATACAATTCATTAATAATGGTTTTTATTACCTTGTTATCAATCT
>JAAXXA010000083.1 GCA_013334735.1 Bacteroidota bacterium | reverse complement strand
AAAACATTTTTTTAACCCTCTAAAATAAATTTTATAAATACAACTGGTATAATTCCATTTACATTGAGTTTTTGTATATTTGCATAAAATTATGAAGGTTTGTAAAAAACAACAAATATGGAAAGTTTAATCATACGCGTACCTAACAAATTAGACCTTAATCTACTATTAAAGCTTGTTAAACGAATGGGCTTTCAATCCGAAACTGTTGAGCAAAAAATTGATAAGTACATTGCTAACGCCCCTTTTGATGTTCCTTTAACAGATAACGATATTATGAAAGAAGTGAAAACCGTTCGAAAACGAGCTTTCTAATGCACGATTAAATAAAAACATATATTCAATATTACAACATTTTTTTTACCTTTGCACCTCAATAAAAAAAAAATATAATGGAAAACCAATTAGTTGAAAACATGATAGCTTATAAAGTAGCCGACATCACCCTTGCAGAATGGGGAAGAAAAGAAATTGATATTGCCGAAAAAGAGATGCCGGGACTTGTATCTCTCCGCGAAAAGTTCGGGAAACAAAAACCTTTGAAAGGTGTACGTATTTCGGGTTCATTGCACATGACAATACAAACTGCTGTACTTATCGAAACACTCGCAGAACTTGGAGCCAACGTCAGATGGGCTAGTTGTAATATTTTTTCCACACAGGATCATGCTGCTGCAGCTATTGCAAAACGCGGCATTCCGGTTTTTGCATGGAAAGGCGAAACACTCGAAGAATACTGGTGGTGTACAGAACAGGCTCTTTCATTTCCTGATGGTAAAGGTCCTCAAATGATCGTTGACGATGGTGGCGATGCTACATTACTTATTCATAAAGGATATAACGCTGAAAACGATTCATCCGTACTTGATGTTAAACCAGGAAGCCACGAAGAAGCCGTAATATTACAGGTTTTAAAAAATACTTTAAAAGACGACCCTACTAAATGGCACAGAACTGTTGAGGAATGGCAAGGGGTTTCGGAAGAAACTACTACAGGCGTTCATCGTTTATATCAAATGATGGAAAAAGGCGAACTTCTTGTACCTGCTATAAATGTTAATGATTCCGTTACAAAATCAAAATTCGACAATCTTTATGGTTGCCGCGAATCTCTTGCCGATGGTATAAAACGCGCTACCGATGTTATGATAGCAGGAAAAGTTGTGGTAGTTCTCGGTTATGGCGATGTTGGCAAAGGCTGCGCAAAATCAATGAAATCGTATGGCGCAAGAGTTATAGTTACCGAAATTGATCCTATATGCGCTCTCCAGGCTGCAATGGAAGGCTTTGAAGTTGCTCCTGTGGAAGATACATTACACGAAGGAAATATTTATGTTACTACTACCGGAAATAAAGATGTTATAACTATTGATCATCTTTCCAGAATGAAAGATCAGGCTATTATTTGCAATATAGGTCATTTTGATAATGAAATACAAGTTGAAAAACTAGAAACTTTCCCCGGAATAAAAAAATTAACTATTAAACCTCAGGTTGATAAATATATTTTCCCTGACGGACATGAAATATTCCTGCTTGCTGAAGGTCGCTTGGTAAATCTGGGCTGCGCTACGGGGCATCCTTCGTTTGTAATGAGCAATTCCTTTACAAACCAAACTCTCGCTCAACTTGACCTGTGGAAAAACCGCGGAAAATACGAAAAGAAAGTATATCGCTTACCTAAATATTTAGATGAAGAAGTAGCGCGTTTGCACCTCGAAAAAATAGGCGTAAAACTTACAAAACTTACAAAAGAACAAGCTGAATATATTGGTGTAGCTGTTGATGGTCCATATAAAGCGGAACATTACAGGTACTAAAAAATG
The DNA here is from genome assembly GCA_013334735.1 of Bacteroidota bacterium. GTDB lineage: Bacteria > Bacteroidota > Bacteroidia > Bacteroidales > CG2-30-32-10 > JAAXXA01. The sequence continues at coordinate 6,932 of JAAXXA010000083.1, read as the reverse complement.
TTTTAAAAAAAGAAGAGACTGTCTGAAATTTAGATGGTCTTTTTTTTGATCTTTTCGGCTTCGCTCAGCTACCTAAGGTCGTGGCAATTCAAAAGTACTAATTTAGCCCGTTTGGAGTATAACTTGTGAAAAAGAAATTTCTAATAAAGTATTTTTACAAAATATAATTTATAAAAGGAATTTGGTATGCTTTCTAATTCGATAAGCAAATGCATTAAATTTACATTGAACGTAACCTATACCCCTAAGACAAGATAAGCAAAGCCCACGCATATCGTGAGCGTTCACTTATTAATCTTTGTCTTATTAGAAAATTACCAGTTTTCGGAGAAAAGAATAATAGCTAACGCAATTAATCAAATAAAGTAAAAAGAAGGCTTGTTGTATTCCGAATATATAAAATATTGGAATAATACTTTGTGTTTATCTAAAAAACCTTTAGTTTTATAGCTTTATTAAAAAATATCAAATGAAAGTTTTACTTGATACAAATATTATAATTCATCGAGAAGCTAACACAGTAGTTAATCCTTATATTGGTTTGCTCTTTAACTGGTTTGACAGGCTCCATTATTCAAAATGTATACATCCTTTGACTATGGAGGAAATAAATCGCTATAATAATGCTGATACTGTTAAAACCTTAAATATTAAACTTGATAATTATTATTTACTAAAAACTGTAGCACTTATTAATGACAATGTTCTTGAAGTATCTAATAAGCTTGACAATTCAGAAAACGACAGAGTTGATACGGGACTTATCAATGAAGTTTATTGCGAAAGGGTCGACTTTCTAATTACAGAAGATAATAAAATTCATAAGAAAGCAGAGCTTCTTAGTATTGGTCAAAAAGTATTTAAGATTAATGATTTTATTAATAAAGTTACTTCTGATAATCCTGAATTAATTGATTATAAAGTATTATCCGTAAAAAAAGTACATTTTGGTAATATAAATGTAAACGATCCATTTTTTGATAATTTCAGAGGAGATTACCAAGGTTTTGAGAAATGGTTTAATTCAAAATCTGAAGAATTTGCTTATGTTTGTTATAATGCTGATGTAATTACTGCATTTTTATATCTAAAAATTGAAGATATCGGAGAAGATTATTCAAATCATACTCCTGTCTTTTCTAAAAATAAAAGATTAAAGATAGGTACATTTAAAATTGTTGCAGGGATAAAGCTTGCAGAAAGGTTTTTATTCATAATATTTGATAATGCACGAAAAAATAAAGTATCTGAAATTTATGTAACAATTTTCGATAAAGATGCAGGACAAACGATGCTTATAGCATTATTAGAAGAATGGGGTTTTAATTACTATGGTGTAAAAATGACATCATCAGGAGAGGAAAAAGTTTATGTAAGATCAATGGAAAATGAATTTAATCAAACAAATCCAAAACTTTCATATCCTTATTTATCTAATAAAGGTTTGTCAAAAGCAAATAGAGTTTTTATTGTTCCCATTTATCCACAGTATCATACTGAATTATTCCCAGATAGCAAGCTAAATACAGAAGATGCCGCAAATTATATCGAAAATTTACCTCATAGAAATGCAATATGTAAATCATATATTTCTCATTCTCACGAAAGGAATCTAAACACAGGAGATATTATTGTATTTTATCGAACTGGTGAAACAACCCCGAAAATATATACTAGTGTAACAACAACAATAGGAATCATAGATAATGTTTTTAATAATATTCCCGATTTCAAAAAGTTATTAGAAATTTGCAAAAAAAGGACAGTATTAACTAGTGATGAATTAAAGGAATATTGGAATCGGTATGGGAAAAACAAACCTTTTGTAGTGAATTTTTTATACGCCTATTCATTTAAAAAGAGAGCAACTTTAAAACAGTTACTTGAACTTGGCGTTATTAAAGATTTAAATGATGTGCCTAGAGGTTTTAAAGAAATTGATTGGGATTTATTTATTAAACTTGTAAAATTTTCAGGAATATGAAAGTGTTATTATCAATTAAACCAAAATATGCTGAAAAGATATTTGATGGTTCAAAAAAATATGAGTTTAGAAGAACCATTTTTAAATGCCCTGATATAAAAAAAATTATTGTTTATGCATCATCTCCAGTACAAAAAGTTATTGGAGAATTTGAAGTAGATAACATAATAAATGAAGATATTGAAACTCTTTGGAAGAAAACACATAGCCAATCAGGAATATCAAAAGATTTTTTTCTGAGTTATTTTGTAAATAAAGAAGAAGGCTATGCTATCAAAATAAAAAATGTTAAAAGATTCAATAAACCTTTAAATCTTTTAAAGGTTTATAATGTATTACCTCCGCAATCCTTTGTATATATTAAATAACCTTGTTTTTCATGAATACATTTATCGTTATCATTCTGTCTATACTCTTAATTTTTGCAGGTTGGAACTTCTTTTCAACAAATAGACTTATTAAAAACATAAAATCTAATATTAAAGAGGAAAACAATGATTCTCGTTATTTTGAATTAAAATATAGGATTGAATTTATAGTTGCAATATTTTCTGTAATAATAGTGGTTATTGGTTTTCTTGGCTATAATACATTTGAAAATGCAAAAAAAGAAATCCACAAATCTATCATTGATAAAAATGATTCGCTTTTTAAAATTTTATCTAAAAACGAAATTAAATTAGGAAAATTTGATTCAGGCATAGTAAAACTTGAAGGAAAAAATGCTAAAATTGACTCAGGTCTTTTAAAATATGATTCTAAGGCAAAATCATTGAATAATAGCATGCTGAATTTAAAGAACCTTATTGAGGTCATCAACAGTAAAAATATATTGAAACAGAATTATTACATCGTTAATTCTTTAAGTATTAATTTGTATAATAATATTAAAAAAATATATTTCAATGATTTAATAACCGATATGGGTGACAAACTACCTATATTTACAAGTCCTCCAATAATATTGCCTATACCTGAGATAAATTGGCAAGTACAAGTTAATAGTATTAAAAAAGATTATTTTGAAGTTCTCCCCGGTTATGAAATTGGTGATTATGAACCTAAAGATAGCATTGTAAAATTTAGTGTTTTAATTATTCAAAAAAAAGAGTACTGAAACTTAATTATTAAATATAAAAGAAATTGAAAATAATCGCTGATACTAATATTTGGTATAATCTTGCTCAAGATAAAGACCCTTTTTCTAAAGTTTCTGAAATCCAAATATGTCCTAACCACATTAACATTATTGAATTATGTAAAACGGATAATGTAATAAAAAGAGAGGAATTAGTTAGGGAAGTAATAAGAGCAATATTCCATTATAAGAATAATGTAATTTATGAACCTCCTTTTATTCATATTGCACAACTCATCCATAAAGATTTAGAATATGATGTAGTAAAAGAAATGGGAACATATTTAGAATTTACTTCATCATTTGCTAAAGGTCAGAAAATAGAACAAAATAAAAGAGAAGACTTTCTTGATTGGGTTAACTTAAAAAATGAGAGGTTTGAGAAGTCAACAGCTTTTTTTAATGAACATATCAAATTGATTAGTGAAAATGTTGAACTTAAAAAACAAAAGAAAAATCTAAATACAATTCCTGTTACTGCTGATTTCATTAACTTAATTATTAAAACTGTTACTGATGAAAAATATGATATGCATGAATTGAATCTTAATGAAATTGAATTATTACTTAAATCTATGGATGCTTTTTTCAAAAAAGTGGAAACGAGTGATATGAAAATTAAACCTCACGACTGGAATGATATGGCTGTATTGGGATATGTTAGACCTGGAGATAAATATTGGACTACAGATAGAACATGGATTAATTTAATTAAAGAGGCGGGTTGCCAACATTATCTATACAATATGTAAATTTAGCATTTTATTATTCAAAAAATAATCTTATGAATAAATTAGTACTAATTGGAAATGGATTTGACCTTGCTCATGGATTGAAAACCAAGTATAGTGATTTTATCGTATGGTATTTAAACAAGGTATTAAATTCTTTACTCAAAAATCCAATATATGATGATGACTTACTAAGAATTGAGAGTCGATATCTTCTCATAAATATTAATATCGTATCAATTGAAGGATTTAATAATAAAATTAATAATGAAAATACAAGAGTTATATATAAACATGATTTTTTTAAACAAATCGTTTTAGCAAGCAAAGATTATGGTTGGGTAGATATTGAATATGAGTATTATGCTACACTAATAAATATTTTCAGGAAGTTAGAAAAGATAAATTTGGATAGATTTCCCAGCATTAGTCTTGAATTAAAACATTTGAATTCTTGTTTTGATTTTATAAAAAAAGAATTAGTTGAATATTTATTGACCATTGATTACAAACTCCATAAAATAGAGGAAGATATCAGTAAACATTTTTTTGAGGGTATAGTTCAACCATTCACATTTAATAAAAAAGCAGATAATTACGGTAAGAGGGTGCTTTTTCTAAATTTTAATTATACTTCAACTGTTGAATTGTATTTAAAGGATGATATATTAAAGAATTATTGTACAGTTAACTATATACATGGCAAACTAAACGATAATCAAAATCCAATAATTTTTGGTTATGGAGATGAAATGGATACTTATTATGAAAAAATTGAACGATTAAATCATAATGATTTTTTAAATATTTTTAAATCATTTGGTTATTTTAGAACTAAAAATTATCAAAATTTAATAAACTTTATTGATTCCGATAGTTTTTATGTTTATATAATGGGGCATTCATGCGGTCTTTCAGATAGAGTTTTGCTTAACAGTATTTTTGAACACTCCAATTGTAAGTCAATAAAAATATATTATTTTCAAAAGAATGAAACTGAAAATGATTTCTTTGAAAAAACTCAAGAAATTTCAAGGCATTTTAAAGCGGAGGGTAAAGCAAAAATGAGAGAAATAATAGTTCCATTTCCTGAATGTAAACCTTTAACAAATTTTAAAAGTTAAAATAGAATGCTCAGATTCACCTATCAAGCGGGGTGGTGGAACAGTGGTAGCTCGTCGGCGAACACCCACCTATGATGTTCTACAATAAACACAAAAACGCAAAATAAAAACGATTGATATTTCTTTAGTAAAAAACGAGAAAGAATACTAAGGCTGACCCCTCAAATACAGAGGGGTTTATTTTTTTGTTTTTGATAATTTAATTTTGTTTTCAATAATTTAATTATTACCTTTGTGGGATGGTTATAATTACAAAAACCAAAATAATAAATTATTTCGAAACCGACATAAAGGCAAAAGAACCTTTGCTAAGGTGGTATAATTAAGTATTATTTAGCGACTGGCAGGATTTTCACAGTATAAAAAAAACTTTTAATAGTGTAGATAGCGTTGGAAATGACAGGTTTGTTTTTAATGTAGCCGGTAACAAATATAGAATTGTAGCAATGATACATTTTAGTAAAAGAACTATTTACATAAGGTTTGTCGGGACTCATAAACAGTATGATAACATAGATTGCAAAACAATATAAGTAATGAAAAAAGAAATTTCAAAAATAGAGTTTACTGAAGCTGAAAAGCAAATGAATAACTTATTAGCTATTGCCACTAAAAAAGGAGGGTTTGACTATCTTACAAAAAAAGAAAGTGCAGAACTGAATAAATGTACACAAATAGTAAAAACTTATGAGGATATGCACTATACAATAGATTTGCCCCAAACGGTGCAGGGTTTAATTGAATTAAAAATGTTTGAGAATAAACTAAAGCAAAAGGAACTTGCAAAAATGCTGAATACCACCGATACCAAACTTTCAGAAATAATGCACAATAAAAGAAAACCAAGCATTTCATTTTTAAAAGCTATGCACCAAATTTTAGGTATAGATGGCAACCTGCTTTTAAATATTGCATAATTAGCAAATATAATTTCTTTATTTTTATAAACTTAAAAAATAATTACTAAATAATTTGCTTTACATATAAACAAAATCTACCTTTGCAAACTAATTTTAAAAAGCGTTCATTATATAAACCAAGATATATTGCGGGGTGGAGCAGTGGTAGCTCGTCGGGCTCATAACCCGAAGGTCAAAGGTTCGAGTCCTTTCCCCGCTACTAATAAAAAGCAACTGATAAGGTTGCTTTTTGCATTTTAAATCGAATGATACATAAAGCCGGATTTGTTAATATTATTGGTAATCCAAATGTGGGCAAGTCCACACTTATGAATGCGCTTATAGGCGAAAAGCTCTCTATCATTACTCCAAAGGCTCAAACAACAAGGCACAGGATTATGGGTATTGTTAGCGAAGATGACTATCAGATAGTGTTTTCAGATACTCCGGGAATATTAGAACCGCATTATAAATTGCACGAATCAATGATGAAATTCGTGGAAAGCGCTTTTCAGGATGCCGATATTTTTTTACTTGTAACCGAAGTTACAGAAAATTTTGAAAACACTAATGTTATTGAAAAGCTTGGTAAATGCAACATTCCTGTTATGGTTCTGGTAAATAAAATTGATTTATCGGATCAGCCTACTGTTGAAGCAAAAATGACAGAGTGGAAACAAAAGCTCCCTAAAGCTGAAATAATCCCACTTTCAGCGTTAAAGAAATTTAATCTTGAAAAAATTTTATCTGTTATTACTTCTCAATTGCCCGAAAACCCTCCATATTTCTCAAAAGAAGAACTTACTGATAAACCTGAAAAATTTTTTGTAGCTGAAATTATTCGTGAAAAAATATTTCTTTTTTATCAACAGGAGATACCTTATTCCACCGAAGTGCTTATCGAATCATATAAAGATGAGGCTTCAATAATAAAAATCCGCGCAATAATTTATGTAGCCAGAGATTCTCAAAAAGGTATTATCATTGGAAACAAAGGTGCGGCTTTAAAAAAATTAGGTACAGATGCCCGCAAGGATATTGAGATTTTCGTTAAGA
>JAAXXA010000614.1 GCA_013334735.1 Bacteroidota bacterium | reverse complement strand
TATCCGCATTCCCTGATTTATAGAGCTAACATCAAGCATTGCAGAGTTATCGGCAGCACCACCGGTGGAATTTATTGCAACACCTCCGCTCTGGGCGCGAGAGTTGAAAGCGCACATCGACAAGCTCAGTGTAAATAAAGTTATAAAGTTGAAAGTAAAAAAGGCATACACTATGACTTTTACTATTTGAAAAGTTCTATTTTTTGTCATAAATTGAATTTTTAATTATTTAAAAAATATTCATTAGCAAATATATAAAAATATTTTCAAAATTAAAAAATTAACTACGGACAATATTTTTTTTAGTTTAAAAATAAAAAAAGGGCGGAGAAAAACAAAAAACAGTAAAAATCTTTACTAACAAGATTTTTACTGTTTTACACGTAGCCCCACCAGGAATCGAACCTGAATCTAAAGTTTAGGAAACTTCCGTTCTATCCGTTGAACTATGGGGCCGGATTAGATTATTAAATTAAAATAATTAATGCAAATTTTAAAGTGCAAATTTAAAAATGAAAAATTAATAAAACATCACTATCCATGATAATTCTATGTTGTATTAATATCAAATTGCAATATTTTTTAGCGACAATACGGACATGCGCTAATATTAAAAGCAAATATATAAATTTTTCTTAAAATGCAGGTAAAAATGTATCTTTGTTTTATAATTACATATGGTGTTAATACTAAAACTAAATGAAACCATTGAAAAACCACTTTCTTTTTTTCAACATATTATTAATACTTTTGTTTTCGGCTTCATGCCATACAGCTAAAATACACGATAAACCTAAAGTTAACAATACATACAAAAGTAACTCCTCTAAAAGCTACTCTTCTAAAAATAACATCTCTGATTTCACAAAAAAATACTCAAAAATTCTCGATGTTGAACTTACAGGAAAAGAGGATAAAAAATTCATTGAGGAGTTAGCCAAATGGTTAGGTACTCCGTATCTTTATGGTGGCACCACTCTTAAAGGTGTTGATTGTTCGGGCTTCGTGCAAACTGTTTACAAAAATGTATATAATATTAGTTTATACCGCACAGCTTACGACCTTGTAAAAAACGGAGAACTTATCAATAAAAAAAACTTAAAAACAGGAGACCTTGTTTTCTTTAAAATTAATAGTGATAAGGTATCCCATGTTGGAATTTATATAAAGGACGGCAAATTTATTCATGCCTCATCAAGCAAAGGAGTTATAGTTAGCAAACTGAGCGATGCGTATTACGCCAAATACTTTTATTCGGGGGGAAGAATAAAGAAAAATAAATAGAGTATTCAATTACGAATGTTCAATTACGAATTACGAATTATCAATTACGAATTACGAATTATCAATTACGAATTACGAATTATCAATTACGAATTATCAATTATCAATTATCAATTACGAATTTACAATTACACAACTCGTAATTCGTAATTTGTAATTAATTACTGGGGTAAAACAATAGGAAAATCGTATTTAAACTGATTAATTTCGGGTTTTTCAACTATATGAGATAAGAAATCGCTATATGTATCAGTAAAAGAATATTTATTTATATCGTAATATTCATTTTGGAGTGGTCTGTTGCCCACGAAACCCATATCAATAGAGGTAGTATTGTATTCTTCAAGTTCTATCGATTTAACGATTTTAGTAAGTACAGGCATCTGTCCATATTCCTGACGTAATAAAAGATCTGCAACTTTATCGGCAAGGGTAATTGTAAGTCGGCGATCATATTCCATACATCTCCCTGAGCGCGGGTAATAACCGGTAATCTGCGCCCTTGCTTCAATGCCTAATCTTTTACTTATTTCGGATGCGATAATGCCACTGATACCGCCAAATCTTGCATGCCCGTATTCATCAACTTCCGAACTTGCATAAACCACATCCACATTATCTTTTACGGCATCATACCAACGTACACCTTCCGAAACAGCTACAACAATGGCTTTTTTAGGAGAACTCATGTAAGCTTCTTTTACTTTTTCGAAAAATACTTCTTTGCGTTCTTTTGTAATTTCAAACTCGGGAACTAAGGATACTTCGGCACCTCCGTAAAAAGCAGCTCCTGTTAACCAACCGGCATCACGACCCATAACTTCGAGTACGCAAATACGCTGATGCGATTCGCAGGTTGTTCTCATTCTGTTTGCAAAATTCATTATACCTTCTGCCGCAGATGGAAAACCGGGGCAAAGAACTGCTTCAATTTCTTTTCCATCATAATTATGAATGGTGCGTGTGCGTAAGTCGTTATCAATAGTTTTTGGAAATCCGATTACGGGTATGCCTTCGGTTTCGTAAAGTTTTTTTGCAGCACCGTTAGTGTCGTCGCCTCCTATAGAAACAAGCACATCAATTTTATATCGTTCTAAATTTTTCAGTATTTGCGGTACACGGTTTTCAGGATTTTTTTTGGTAGGGAATGGATTTGTTCTGCTAGAAAGAAGGGCAGTTCCGCCATACCAACCGTCGTAA
>JAAXXA010000082.1 GCA_013334735.1 Bacteroidota bacterium | reverse complement strand
ATCATTTGGTAAAGAATTAGTCAAATTACTTTCTAAAAAAGAAGTACTTGCTTCAAGAAATATCCCTGAATCGTAACCTTCACAGCAATATCATATAAAATTAGCCGTTTCCGACTTGGGTGATGGAGGTTACGATTCAGGGATATTTCTTGAAGCAAGTACTTCTTTTTTAGAAAGTAATTTGACTAATTCTTTACCAAATGATTTTTCAATCCGAATTTTTCCTAATCCTGTTATTAAAAACCTGACGATTAATTTTAAAGAAAATAATTTTACAAACGTAAAAATTTTAAATTACCTGGGGCAGAAATTATATGAAGATAAAAATACCGGGCAGCATAAAGTTATTGATATGAGCTCATTTAATAACGGGGTATATTTCCTACGCTTAGAAACTTCCGATCATAAAGTGATTACGAAAAAACTCATAAAACAATAAATAGTGCCTAAAGTTTGGAGTCCGCCAAGGCGGATTAAAGTGCCTAAAGTTTAGATCCGATAATTATTTATAGTTAATCTTTACTTTATGTTTTTAATATTAAGCCTTTGCTGGTGTTATTACCAACAAAGAATATCTGCAGTTGCCTAATATTTCACTGTTATCAAAAAGCTCTAATGCAACGAACTTTATATAAAGTTGCCTTTGAAAGTCCGTAGAATAATATAGGTGTCCAATAGGTTTGCCCAATGGCGGATAGTGCCCATGCCTGGTCTGTACCTGAGCCGTTCACCTCGTACTCCGAACTTGACCAATAGCTCACCCCTGTGCTAAAACCACCTACGGTATTCCTTTGTGCATACAAGCGAGACAGTTCATCTTTAGAAGGTAAGTACCAATCTGTATAATCACCAACATTGCTATGACGGCATGTATATGCTGCGCCCGAAACATCTCCTATTAAAATAATAGCTTCGGTATTACTAAAACCATCGTAAGAACTAGCTCCCACTCCACTTGAGATACTACTCCATTTATAAGTTCCGCTTAAATCGTTAGCATCAGCAATAAGACCATGACATTTTGTTATATCAAGATAAAAAATAATACCACCGCCATAACTTTGTCCTACAGTATATGAACAACTACTCCCGCCAGAAGCAGCAGCCGTTATTCTTCCCTGAGCATCAATAGAAAGATTGGAATTAGTATATGAACCGGCAGTAACGCCGGTATTTGACAATGCGATCGTTCCTGAACCAGTGATAGGCGCAACACTGAAAGTTAATCCGCTACTTGAAGTATTGGCTCCGGATGTACCAGCCCCGATACTAGTTACAGTACCACCTGAGTTATTATCTGTTTGCCATGTGGGCGCTGAAGTTCCATTTGATTTTAGTACTTGCCCGCTTGTGCCAGACCCGTCGGAAGGCGCAAGAATACTTATCCATTTACCGGAAGTTGTATTGCTGTTCCAGTAATAATAGCCGACACCATTGCCTCCAATTGTTGAAGGATTGTTGTTATATACTAATAAACTAATAACGGGAGTTCCCGTGAGCGGAGCAAAAGTGGCAACATTATCTAAACTCACCCTCGGGATTAAAAGACCTTTGGTGTCGGTTGTACCTTCGCCCACTTCCAAAAAAGCAGCGTCTTTGGCTTGATTTCCGGAGACGTTTATAGCTACACCCTGAGAAAAGGAATGAAAAGTTAAAAGTAAAAAGTTAAACATTAAAAAGAGACAGAATGTAAAAGGTAATCTCATTTTAGTCACGTTATTATATTGTTTTATAATGTGTTTCCCGAATCGAGTTCTGGACAGGCTGTGATTCGCAATTGGCGGACGCTTTGCTAAGTTCATAAAGGTTAATATTTAGTTGTTAATTAATGATTGTTATCGATACTTCGGCTCCGTATAAAATTTTTTTTAACTTTATACTTATTAGATGTATGGCAAAAAAAAATAAACATTTAAGTGCTTGAACTAAGTAAAGCAAAATTAAAACATATTTATCTAATTATCAATACCTTGAAGTGGGTATTCCCATATACCCACCAGCAGGTATATAAAATGGATAATACGGAAAGGTAAATACTAAAAAAACTCTGAAATTATTTGAGCTTTTGTTGCTACACTAGTGTCATATCATACCAAGTTGCATTCAAAGATGCAATATTGATTCGCCTCGGCGAAGAATGCTTACTTGGTATTATGCCGAACTGCTTTCATTGAAATTTAAGAATTAAATTGCACGTATGAAAGCAACTCGGTATCAAGTATGATTTGACGCTTTAAAGATTTCCAAACATGTTGACTATTCTTGACATTTTACATCTTATACCGATAGTATATAAAAAAGTAAGCAGATTGTGCTTAACATCTATTACATCGCCGATATGTCGGGACAGGTCGGCATTACCATTGTAATCTTTAAAAATAGTCTTTGGACTATTTTATAAATACAATTGGTATTACATCAGCCTTCATACATTTGACATAACACTAGCATAATCTCCCCTGCCAAGTTTTTCTCTCTTCCATTCTTTTTTCAATTTTTTGAAGTATCTGGTCTGTGCGCAGTAATCCGAATCCGCCTTTTACGAGATAACGAGGCGGTACCTCAGCTGTATATCTTTCAATCATTATGGCAGGATTCATTCTCTCTGTAAAATCTATAATAAAATCAATGTATTCGTCAAGCTTGAAAATATGAAATTGTTTTGGATTATTATTAAATTGCGCCTCAATGGTTGTATCTTTTATTATCTGAAGCTGGTGAAATTTAATAGTTGTAACAGGAAGTTTTGATATTATTGTTGCTTCATCAAGCATTTTACTAATATCCTCGCCCGGTAAACCAAAAATCAGATGAGCTCCAACGTGTATGCTTCTTTTAGCGGTTTCCTCAATTGCTTTAATTGTTTGTTCAAAAGTATGACCTCTGTTTATTAGGTTGAGAGTTTCGTTGTAGCATGATTCCATGCCATATTCAACGGAAATAAAATGTTTTAGGGAAAGTTCCTCAATAAAATCCAGTTTTTCATTATCAACACAATCTGGTCTGGTTCCAATTACAAGTCCTATCACCTGTGGATGCTGTAATGCTTCTTCGTATTTTAATTTAAGAATTTCTAAATGAGCATAAGTGTTTGAAAAGGGCTGAAAATAAGCCAAATATTTGTTTGCTTTTCTATATCGGACTGTGTGAAACTCAATACCCTCATTGATTTGCTGAGTTATTGATTTTAATGATGAGCAATACGAAGGGTTAAAAGCCGAATTATTGCAGTATATACATCCTTTAGTTCCTATTGTACCATCTCTGTTAGGGCAGGTAAATCCGGCATTTATGGAAAGTTTTTGTATCCTTTCACCAAATGTATTATGACAATAATTTGTGTAAGCATTAAAGCGCCTGATATGTTTCCAAGGGAAGTCCAAATTATTTAGAGTTTGTCCGTAATGTCGCCGAAAATAAAAATATTGCAAATTGCAAAAATTAAATTGCAAATTGTAAATTTATAAGACTTAGAATTATCAACGTTTATACTGTTTTTTGAATTTTGCACTTTAGATTTTACATTTTAAAATTTGCACTATATATTTTAATAAGATGAGTTTACAGACAGACTCTAGTTTGCAACTCTTTCCAACCGTTTCATAATAGAAAAAATAAAAGTTGCTGAAAGAGCACAACACACAATAAAAATCAACCAAAGTTGCCACAATTCAAGTTTACCCCAGAAAAAACTACCTACGAAAAGGAGTTTATTCCCAACGGCAGTTGCTAAAAGCCACCCACCTTGCATAAGTCCCTGAAAACGAGGTGGAGCTACTTTTGAAACAAATGATAAGCCCATCGGGCTAAGGAAAAGTTCAGCAATAGTCAAAATAAGGTAGCTGCTCATAAGCCAATAAGGCATTACCCTTGAAGAATCGGGAACAGGATTGTATTTGATATTTCCAGCGGCATCAACAAACTGCAATTCGTGAGGTGAAATTAAATTGAGGGAAGCTATCAAAACCACAATAAAACCGATTGCTGCAATGATCATCCCGAAACCGATTTTTTTAGGAGTTGACGGTTCCATATTTTTGCTTCGCAGCCATGTAAAAACGCCCATAACCGGAAATGTAAGCGCTACAATAAATAATGGGTTAAACGATTGGAAAATCTCCGGCGCAATTGGATTACTTACTGAATATCCCGAAACTAAATAATAAGTAATAGATCCAAAAACAAGAAACATTACCAAACCAATAATTTTTTCAACAACTTTTTTTCTGAACATAACAAAAAAACCTGAAATTGTTCCGATAAAAACCAATATTGAGTTCAGGTTGAAAAATATATTTGTGAAGGAATCAACTGCTTTAACGGTATAGTCTCTGGCAAAAAATGTTTGGGTCAGTCCATTTTGATGGAACGACATCCAAAAGAAAATTACAACAATAAAAACTAAAATTAGGGAATTTACCCTTGGTCTTTCTTCCTTAGTGGAAATTTGAAGAATCCATGATACAAATCCAACAAAAAGTCCCACAGCCAAACCAAGTTTATAATTGTTTAATAAAAAATGGAAAATGAGCGATGTTGTTGCCATTAGTCCAATTGATAAAAGAAAACTTCCTATATTTCCTACCGATTTGGCAACAGGTTTATTTTCAGTTTCTGTTTTTGAAATATTAACAACACTTCTTTCTTTACTCGGTAAATATTTATTAAAAATAATATAAACTAAAAGAGAAATAATCATTGCCCCCGCTGCTATTCCAAATGCGTAATTATACCCGGTAGAAAAAATATTAATGTAATTATCAGCAAAGACGCCCAGATTTGATACTGTTTTGCCCGACACTTTATCAGCAAGCTGTTGAAAATTATCTAAAGAAGCGCCATCGGTAATTTCACCGCGTTTAAATGCATGACACATCCCCGGAAGGCTCCCATCGTGTAGCAATCCATTGGCTTTCAGCCACCAGTTTCTGATTCCTGTTGCAACAAAAGGAGCAAAGAAAGCGCCTACGTTAATACCCATATAAAAAATCATATATGCTGAATCGCGAACTTTGGAGTATTTAGGGTCATCGTACATTTGCCCTACAACAGCCTGCAAGTTCCCTTTAAACATTCCATTTCCAAAAGCAATAGTAAATAAGCCAATTAAGGTAATTGTTAAAGTCATCCCGGGAATGGCAATTATTGCATAACCTGAAAACATGATAATAATACCTGCCAGAATTACTAATTTGTATTTATTAGTTGCATCAGCTATAATCCCACCAAGGAGAGCTAATGCATAAATACCAAAATAAAACCAGCTGTAATAATCTCCGGCAACTTCTTCGGACAATCCAAATTTTGCCTGAAGAAATAAAACCAATATTGCCATCATTGTGTAAAATCCGAATCTCTCTCCCATATTTGAGAAGAAGGCAACAAATAATCCTTTTGGGTGATTTTTAAACATAATTTTTAAAGTTTTGATTAATAATTAATTTATTTACTACTCCTTTCGGGCACACCTTACTTATTGCTTTGTCATTTCGACCTTAGGGAGAAATCTATTTGAATATCATTGTTTAGATATCTCACTTCGTTCTATATGACAATCTGAAATATGTTTTGGAAATTTCCTGATTAAAACTTAATTCGCATTTGAACTTTAACTTCCGATCTTGTATTCCCTTCAATTTCAGTCAAACCGGTTCCTGTTGAATTTACATTGCTATAAGATGTTTGAGCAAAACGTAACCAGAAATCAATATTCCTGCTTAAAGTATATTTTGCAGTCAAATAATATCTGATTCCTTTATTATATAATGCAGGTATTGAGGATGCGTATAACACATCTGTTTCATAAGCATATAAACGGGAATCATAAGAATCTGCATCAAAAAGAGCATAGCGAAATGAAAATGATAACGGGCTTTTTATTTTTTTATAAACCACATCCTGATATATTAAATAACCTTTATTAACTGAGCCTTCGCCTATTTTATATCTGATTATATCAATTCTGTTTTTTAATGTAATTGTGGAAGAAACTTTAAAAGATGCATTGTATCTATAATTTTGTTTTAAAGTACCTGTCGTAAAATCAATGATATCATCAGCATCGGAAGAATTTAATGATTTCTCCGTTTGGCGGTAACGAACATACATAGCCATTTTTTTGGATGGTATCCAATTCATCTGAACTAAATAATCAAGAGCTTTAGAGGGGCTATTAACCCTGAAACGCATCCATGGAAATGAAATATTATCCATATATGCATTAATAGTAAATGCAGAAGATGGCTTTAACAGTATATTAAAGAATATTCCCTTTTCATTTGCCATAGAGGAACCTTCTGCAAATGCTGCACTATATAATCCCTGATATTTTTTATCATAATTTCTGTACATAACAGCCAGCGTTACTTTTTGATCAAGACTTAAAAGCGCTCCTGTTAAAAAAGCCCTCGCATTATTTGCGCTTTGAGATACCTCTCCAAAAAGATTAATATTTTTATACACGTAGCTGTAATCAAAACCGATGTTTGAATTTTCTTTGCCATTAAAAATAAACTGATTATAAAGCTGAAATTGTCTTTGTAAAGATGCACTATATTCACTTTTAAAAGCAGTAGCGCCTATATTCAGTTTCTTAGCTTTATAAGCAATATGCCCCCCGTAAGCAGTTTCGCCAATAGCATCTTTATCCGCAATTTCACTTGGAATTGAATGTAGTCCGGTTTGCTGAAGTGAAGAAATGTAAAGCACTTCACTATCTGTTGAATCTAAAGAAGATATATTTGCATCAATTTTTTTATTTGAATAAAATAATGATAATTCAATTTTTTTAATACCTACAGTTGTGGCAATCCCTCTCATAAAGAGGTTTTCATTAACAGAAGTAAAAGGAGATATACCTTGTCCGTTCTTTTTAATTCCTGTAGCATCTCCCGATTTTCCAAAACCAAGTCCTGTCCATAAAGTAAGTCCTTGACCAAACTGAGCCTGGTAATCGCCAATTGCTAAAGCTTTAATAACACCAAAATCCCTTATACAAAGGTGAGCCGAAGTAAAATCAAAACCATTGTATTTATGCAGAAATTTAGGAGAGCCGACCTTTTGAGAGAGAGAATCTTTTCGGAATGCTAAAACTTCTCCGGCATCTTTTTCTCCCGTAATTCCAAAACTGATATTATTATAATATGTGAATCTGTATTTAGCATATAATTTTTGCGGACTGCCAAGATAACGTGAATTCGGGCTTTCATTTAATGCAGAATCGGTGATCGGGGAAAAACCTTTTTGTTCTTCTAAAATTTGTGAATAACGCATTAAAAGCTGATTTTTGCTATTTGCAAACATTTCTTTAAAGGAAAAATGTCTTGTACTTGTTTTACTTGATACATAAACATAAGGCAGAAGTTTGTTAATAGTTTCAGGATCAAAACCGGAAACACTCTGAAGTTCGTTTATTGAAATCAGTTTTCCATTTTTTTCGATATGCGCGAGAAGGTTAGTGATTTGAATTTCATTCAAAAAAATCAGTTTCCTGAGTTCATCACTATTGGTATTATTAAGATTTATAGGGTTTTTAACATAATAGTCCAAATTCTCCAATAAATCGGTATAGTCAAGCTCTGCATCGGTTTGTTCAGCGATACTTTCAATTTTTTCAATTACATCATCTTTTTCAATTTCAGTAGTATCAACATCTTTTTTCTGAGAAAAGCCTACAGTAGGAAGCAGAAATAACAGCATGACAGCACATGCTATTTTAAAAAACATAAATCTGTAATATAAAATATATTTCATTCTTTAAAGGTTTTCCTTTGGATTTGTAATATGGAATATCATTGAAAACTGCGGTGTAAAACCTAATGTTTGATGATAAGATGTTGCAAAATCGAAAGTAATATTTTTAAATTCCAATCCGAAACCGAACGAATTTAATACAGGATTTGTTGAAATACCTGTCCTGAAATATAATTTTTTTACAGGGTGATACTCAATACCTGCTTTAATTTCAGGATCATATTGAATATCCTTATCCGATTCTACCGAGATTGTTACCTTTTCTGAAAAAGAATAAGCTAAGCCGAGTTTTACAATTGTAGGAGCGCGTTCATCATTATATGAAGCTGTTTTAGCTTTTGTAGGATTGTAAACATGCGCTCCTATTGAAAGATTTTTATTTAATTTATAAATTAGTCCAACTTCTGCAGCAATTGCAGAAGAATTTCCATAATTTTCAGCAATATGAGTTGAAAGATAATCTAATTGAACACCTGCTGAAAATCTATCACCAAAAGCTTTAGCATAAGCAAGACCAATTTTACTTTCGTTATACATTGAGTATCCGAAAGAAGTCATACTTAATCCAAAAACTCCCGATTTTGTGGGGTAAACAATTGCGCCCGATTTAAGCCCTAAGTTTTTAAGTCCAAACCGGTTTTCATAATATATACCTGCCGAAAATGCTTTAACACCTGTAAGCCCTGCCTGATTATGATGTATTGCCCAAAAATCACAAAAAGTTACTGAAGCGTTTCCCATTCCTGCTGCTCTGCCGCCAACAGGTATATTTTCACCGGTAGCAAAGGAGGCATAAGTCATGCAGGTTAACAATAAAGAAGTTAAATATCGTTTTATCATAATTTTGTATTTCAAAAATTTTCACGAAAATACATGAAAAAAACAAATATTCATATTTTTTTACAAAAAAGCTTTAATTTCGCCATGAGAACACAAATTATTTATGTTAAAAGTTATACTTATCATTATTATAATATACTTTGCGCTACAATTAGCAGCAAGGTATCTTTTCCCTTTACTTATTAAATACTTTAT